>CAZEYY010000266.1:0-1546 GCA_964516485.1 uncultured Rikenellaceae bacterium | reverse complement strand
TGATAATGACGCGGGTAGCTTCTTTGAAATTGAAGGTTTCTCCCAGGTAAAAACTTCTTCCCTGCATTACTTCTTCAATGGCCTTACCAATCTGATCTATGGAGGAGTCCTTTAGTATATAGCCGTCAGCGCCTGCATCAATCGCATCAATAACAAATTGATAATCCAGTGAGCCAATTTGTGGTGCTGTCATAGCCGATAAAAGAATGATCTTTATCTGGCTAAAATCTTTATTTTTTTTCAAAGATGCAGTAATTTCTATCCCTGTCTTTCCTGGCATTAGGTAGTCAAGAAGGATAAGGTCGGGCAGGGGCGAAGTGCTCAGTAACTTCATTAATTCCTCTTCACCGGAAGCTTCACCGCATACTTTGTAGTGGGGGAAAGCGGCTGTAAAATTCAACAGCAGCCCATCCCTGAAAATTTTATGATCGTCAACTATAAAAATATTTATATTCATTGTCCTTGTAGTTAATTTTTATACAATGGCATCGTGAAACTGATGCACGTTCCTTTCTTTAGTCGTTCAATCCGGATTTTGCCTCCCTGTAATTCAATAAAAAAACGTATCAGTGAAAGCCCGAGCCTGTTGTTATTGCCCGTTGCATTCATGCCGGTATCATGCATAAGCCTGTCAGCAACCTCCTGGTCAATTCCGGGGCCATTATCTGAAATGCTGATCCTCAAATTTGTCCCTTCTACGCATGCTCCGGCAGAAATTTCGAGCCCGTGGCCTCCGTGCTTGAGCGCATTGTCAATTAGGTTCCTGATGATCAGATCCATCATGTTATGGTCTGCAAGTATATCTTCACGTTCAACGATCCCGGTTTTGACTATGGAGCCTGTCTCATGTGCTTCAGGTAAATAAATATTGATGGCGTTGCTGAATACTTCGGCAATATTGACCTTCTGCAGGTTGCATTTCAGACCACCCCTCTGAATGCTGGCCCAGGAAAGCAGGTTGTCAAGCAATAACCTGCGGCGGCTGTTTTGCATACTGATTTCTTTCAGTGTTGCAGTCAACTCTTCATGGCCTGTTTGTTCAGCTTTCTGAATGGCAGGCTTCAGCAAAAGGTCGGTGGCAAACAGTGGGCCTCTCAGGTCATGTGCGATGATAGACACAAACAGGTTGCGGGTTTGATCCAGCTGACGAAGATATTCATTGGCTTTTTTATTGCTTCTGTTTGACCTGAAAAGCAGCATCCCTATCACGCTTAAAAGTACTGCCAGGATTAGTATGCCCCAGAGAAAAAATTTGTTTTTTCGCAACTCAATATAATAAGCATCTCGTTCATGGTCGATATGGGCCTGATGTGTTATTTGCCTTCCCAGCTTGTTGATCCAGAAATATTCCCGGCTTTTCATAAAATCGCTCAGTTCTGCGGTAAATAACGAATCGCGCAAGCTGACAAATTTATGCAGGTAATCGGCAGCAGCTTCCTTATCTCCTGATTGCATAAAAGCATTAGATAACAGATACAGGGCGTCAGCCTCCCCGTTTTTATCACCTTTCATTTTGGCTTCTTCAAGGGCCTTCGTCAATTCCTGA
>CAZEYY010000265.1:0-1585 GCA_964516485.1 uncultured Rikenellaceae bacterium | reverse complement strand
ATATTCGTATAACCTGATGAATTTCCTTGAGTTTGTCAGTGACCAGTATGTATCGCTAAATGTTGATCATAGTTTTAACGGCTTCATTCTGAATAAGATCCCACTAATTAAACAACTTAAGCTCAGGGAGCTGATCACCTTCAAGGCAATATATGGCAGTCTTGACAAAACAAATAATCCCGCCCTTCAGCAGGAACTGTTCACCTTCCCGGTGGATGGCACAGGCATCCCCCTCACCTACACCCTTGAAAGCAAACCTTATATAGAGGCTGGTCTGGGTTTATCGAACATTTTCAGAATCTTCAGGGTCGATTTCATCCAGAGATTTACCTACATAAACAATCCCAACGTCGACAGAAGCGGTTTCAGGGTACAGTTCAGACTTGATATCTGACGTTGAACAATATCACATTGCTTTTGTTAGATATAATACCTGTACCATTTCAGGAATTAATAGTATCTGTTGATTTATGGAAAATCCTGGTAACATCTCGATTACAGTCACAGCAAAGGTTAAAATGCCGGTGAATCAGGTATGGAATCTGTGGACACAGCCTCACCATATTCTCCACTGGAACCAGGCATCTGCTGACTGGCAGACAACAATAGCTGAGAACAAGCTCCGGAAAGGAGGAAGATTCTCATACAGGATGGAATCAAAAGACGGCAAATATGGTTTTGATTTCCAAGGTGTTCACACCAGGATAAAGAAGTATGAAAAAATTGAATCTCTTCTTGGTGATGGCCGTAATCTGAAAGTTAGATTCAGTCCGGCAGGTGACGGCACCGAAATTACGGAGACCTTCGATGCAGAAACAGTAAATTCTCCCGAGCTTCAGAAAACAGGCTGGCAGGCAATATTGAATAGTTTCAAAAAATATGCAGAAGGATCGGAGAATATAAAGCACCTTCACTTTGAAACAGAGATTGCTGAAAATGTAAAGAAGGTTTACAAAGCAATGCTTGAAGATAAAACATACAGGGAATGGACTTCGGTTTTCAACGGCACATCACATTACAAGGGTTCATGGCAGAAGAACTCCCGTATCCTTTTTATCGGCACTGATGAGAAAGGTTCTGAAGGGGGCATGGTAAGCAGAATTAAAGAAAATATCGAAAATAAATATATCAGTATAGAACATATTGGAATAATAAAGAACGGCAGAGAGATCCTTTGCGGGCTTGAGGTTGACAAATGGAAAGGCTCACTCGAAAATTACACATTCATCACCCGGAAAGGAAATACAATTATAGCAGTTGATATTGATTCAGACACTGATTTTATAACCTATTTTGAAGAAACATGGCCGAAAGCTTTAATGAAACTTAAAGAAATCTGTGAGAAACAATAAATCATAAACCATTCTAAAGATGTTGACAGTAAGCACTTATCTCAATTTTACAAGAAGCACTCAGGAGGCATTCACGTTTTACAAAAAAGTATTTAACGGGGAATTTGAAGGAGAAGGATTCATGAGATTCAGGGATATACCTCCTTCAGAAAATATGCCTTCAATACCTGAAGCTGACAAAGATCTCATAATGCATGTCAGCCTCAGGATACCCGGCGATCACAGGCTGATGG
>CAZEYY010000264.1:0-1589 GCA_964516485.1 uncultured Rikenellaceae bacterium | reverse complement strand
CTTTTTGCGGGTGCAAATATATACAGGAATTGCCAAAATTCCAATAAGGTTTTGAATTTTGATAATTTTTGCTATATTGCAAAGTATTAGTTATCAAACCACTTTAATTCAATGAGAATCAAGTATGAACTGGAATACACTCTCAATTGTTCCCCAAAGGTGCTCTTCTCACGACTGAGCACTCCGGAAGGCCTGGCTGAGTGGTTTGCAGACGACGTTACAATTGAAGGTAATCTATATACATTTCACTGGGGTAAAACCGAACATAAGGCAATCCTGTCGTCAGTAAGGGAAAATAAAAGTGTACGCTTTGACTGGGATGACGAGAACCAAGACAAAGAAACAAATTACTCTGAATTCAGGATAAACGTTCACGATCTGACCGGCGATCTCGCACTCATTATAACCGATTTTGCCGAACCTGATGAAAAGGAAGATGCCATATATCTGTGGGACAGCCAGATAAATGACCTTAAGAGGGCATTGGGAATGTGATCAGAATCAGAACCTCGTGATATTTTTCATTCGGCTAATTTCCCGGTTCTGCCTTTTTCTTTCAGATAGATTTTCGCGATTGCATCCACAGTCCTTTCAACCGGAGTAAAAGAGAAACCGGTAACCCTTGTTATCTTGCTGCTGTCATATGTAATTTTCGACCAGGCTACTTTTACAATCTCCTTTGTAAGAGCCGATCTCCCTCCTGTGATAACTTCAAGAAGCTGAGCAGCCATCATCGCCGGATAGGATAATGCCCGCGGAACTCCGATCACAGGGCCCCTTATTTTCAGACTCTTCGCAATCATTGAAAAAAACTGCCCATACCCGAGATTTTCTGAATTCAGTATGAACCTTTCTCCCGATATGTCGCTGTTTGCCAGAAGTATCATTGCCTTCACAACATCATTTACATCCACATAACCGTTTGTTCCGCTTGTATGGAAAAGCAAGCCTTCATCGATCTTTGAAAAGAATGACACAGAACCACGCTTCCAGTCACCCGGACCCAGTATAAGCGTTGGATTCACTATTACTGCATCCAGTCCTTCGCTGATTCCCTTCCATACCTCCCTCTCTGAAAAATACTTGCTGATGCCGTAGGGGGAGCGGTATCCCTTTTCATCCCATCCGTGGTCCTCATTCACCATCTGCTCCCCGTCGTAGGCTCCAAGCGCTGCATTTGAACTGACATGGCAAAGCTTCCTGACTTTATTCTCCAGACAGGCCCTGACAATATTGGCTGTCCCCTTTACATTGTTGTCTATAACAAGATTCTTGTCCTTATTCCCGAAAGAGACAGCCGCCGCACAGTGATAAACCAGCTCTGTTCCCTTCATCGCACCTGCCAGACTCACGGGATCGTTTATGTCGGATTCAACCCATTCGAGGCGGCTTGGAAGTTCAGTTTCGTTACCGCCATAATATTCTATAAGTCTGTTTATTATTGACCTTTTGCTCGACTTGCGGTGGATGGCCCTTACATTCACTCCCCGGGTAAGAAGAGTATAAATAAGATGACTGCCCACAAGTCCTGTTCCTCCTGTTACGAATACGTGTTTTGACTGTGCTTCCATTAAAATGTCAGTTTGCTG
>CAZEYY010000263.1:0-1625 GCA_964516485.1 uncultured Rikenellaceae bacterium | reverse complement strand
ATTTTATTTGCAGCCTTCAACCTGCTTGCTGCATCAAACATCTCGTTTTCACAATCTACTGATTCATATTCTGTTCCACGACTAAAAAAAGCAATGAAGATTGATGCTGACTGGAATAAAAAGGAATGGAGCAAGGTCAAAGCGCTGAATATTACAAATTATATGGGAACTGTTCCTGCATTCAAGCCTGAGGCCCGGGCAAAAATGATGTATGACAAGGAAAATATATACGTGATATTCATTGTAAAGGATAAATATGTACGGTGTATCACAAATAAAATCAATGGTCCGGTATTTAAGGATTCCGCAGTTGAATTTTTCTTTTCGCCTGACACTTCAAAACCCCTGCTGTATTTCAATCTTGAAACCAACTGCGGCGGAACTGCTTTATTTCACTATAACGTCATACCGCGAAGAGATTCCAAGAGGCTGACTGAAGAAGAAATAAACCAGGTTGAAATGGCACATTCACTGCCTGAGTTAACAGATCCTGAAATAACGGATGACATAACCTGGACTATTGAATACAGAATTCCTCTTTCGCTCCTGGAAAAGTATTCTGTTGTTACAAGGCCCGGTAAAGGAGTTGTCTGGAAAGCCAATTTTTACAAAATTGCTGAGGTGAGCTCAAATCCGCACTATATAACCTGGTCAAAAATTGACAAACCGAAACCTGATTTCCATGTACCACAGGCATTCGGGTTTATTAAGTTTGAATAATATAAATTTATAAACCAATTAACTCTACTAACATGAAAAAGCAAATTTCACTGATCTTTCTGCTAAGCCTGATCTTTTTTGCTTCAAAGCCCGCTATGGCAGCAGAAAAAAGCACCCTCCCGGGAACATGGATCTGTGTCGCAAATGATGTTCCTGAGACTTACCAGACAAGTAAAATAATAATCACCGAGAAAGAAGGAAAACTTGAAGGAAAGGTAAAATTTGAGGGAGGCATTGAAATCAGCCTGAACTATGTCAGGCAGACCGGCAAGGACGTTGTGATGTCGATATATGTCGAAGGGTATGAAGTAATTATCAATGCAAAGCAGGATGGCAACAAGCTTACCGGCACTGCAGATACCCCTGATGGTAAGGTAACACTTACTGCAACAAAGGAAACTGTTAAAAAATAATTATTGCTGCACGATGTCAGTAAACCGTCGGGACTTTATAATCAAATCTGCCCTGGCTGCAGGTTCCCTTGCCCTGCCGGGTCAGCTGCAAGCCGGAATACTCACAGATCAATATAAAAGAAAAGGCCGGATAAAAGTTTCAGAGCTGAAGAAGCCTGTTGCAATTGCCATGTGGGATTTCAGCTGGATACTCAGGCATCATCGCTACGGGGAGTTTGAGAACTGGGATTATGTACTTGAAGGCCTCGCAGAAAGAGGATACAATGCTGTAAGAATTGATGCAATGCCCCAGTTTGTGGCAGCCGACACTGACGGCAGAATTCAACAGGAGTTTCGGGCTGTGAAAAATGGCTGGCAGCCTTCTTTATGGGGTAATGACTATACAATGAGCTTCAGGCCCAGGGAAGCCCTTCAGGAATTCCTCCCGAAATGCAGTAAATATGGAATAAAAGTCGGGCTGGCAAGCTGGTTTCTGAGACATGGCACAGAGAG
>CAZEYY010000262.1:0-1642 GCA_964516485.1 uncultured Rikenellaceae bacterium | reverse complement strand
TTTTCTGACTTTTTGTGTCAGTTATTCTAAATTCTTCGTAAATTATAGGATATTTGTCTGACATGAAAGTCTTTATAAACATTGTCTTTCTGTTCCTGATATCACTTTCCGGCTTTTCCCAGTCCCCCGCTGATGACCTAAAAGCTATCCTGAGTAATATAGACAGAAATACTCCACCCGACCAGCTGTACCTTCACACCGACCGTAACAGGTACCAGGCTGGTGACACTATAAGGTTCCAGGCTTATGTAAGAGATTACCGGAGCGGTTTCTTCGAAACAAAAAGCGCTTCAATGCATGTCCTGTTACTTGATTCTGTTTATCATACTATCGACAGCGCCCGTTTCAGGATAAACTATTCATCGGCATCAGGATGGTTGAAGGTCCCTGAAAATGCTCCTCTTGGTTTTTATTCGATTCTGGCTTATACAGGCAGCCAGATGAACTATGATCCTCAATATGCCTTCAGGATGACAATAAAAGTCGACAGGCTCAGACCTGTAATTAGTGAGGTAGCAGCTGAAACAGAAGAAAACAGAACTGTAGCCGATCTCAGGTTTCTTCCTGAAGGCGGAACCTTCATTTCAGGCATTAAACAACGGCTTGCTTTCAATGCAGTGGATGCAGCGGGAAGAAGACTGAATGTATCTGGTCAGATAATAAATCTCAAAGGAGAAAAGATTACCGAGTTCAAATCCGGTCCGCATGGACCCGGCATGATTGAGTTCACTCCCCTGCCCGGGGAATCGTACTTTGCAAAGACCCTTGAAAAAGAGTTCGGGAACCTCAGCTGGCCCCTCCCCCCAGCTGACAATAATGGGGTGGCTCTCAGAGTGGAGAACAACAAATCAGGAACGCTTGATATGATTGTGCGCGGAAGGAACCTTGCCGGGAAGGAATACCTGCTTGCTGTGACTATGAATAACATACTTATCTTCTCAAAGAAAATAAATCCGGATACACTTTTCACTGCCAGAATTAAAACTGGTGAGCTTCCTGCCGGGACTGCATTTGTTACACTCTATGACGGTGACCTTAATCCTGTTGCCGAAAGACTTGCTTTCCTGAACCAGCATAAGAAGATGAAGGTTCAGATTGATGTAAAACCTGAAAATGTTAAGCCTGGTGGTGAAACCGAACTCTCAGTCAACACAACAGATTTTTCAGGAGAGAATGTAAGTTCAATAGTATCAATATCTGTTTTTGACTCGATATCAGGATTTTACAATGGTACTCCTTATCCTGATATTGAGACTACTTTTCTTTATGACAGGGAGTATTACAAAAACCTGCCTCATGAAATAAAATGCATGGGACCAGGGAACGTTGACAGCAGGTCACTTGATCTGCTGATGATGACTTATGGATGGAGAAGGTACAGACTTAAGGAGCTTGTTTCAGCAGATCAGGGACCTGTATTAAAGGACTATGATCATATAAGGATAACAAATCCCGGTAATGAAAAGAATGGCAGGACCTCTGTCACACTCCTTTCACCCGAAGGAGGGAATGCGCTAACAGTTAAGCTTGACAAAAACCATGAGGCTCTTGTGCCCTATGACTCACTTGATCCTTTTGCAAGACAGATAATGATAATGCCTGATGAGAAGATCTCCCGAAACAGGAATCCTGTAAACATTGA
>CAZEYY010000261.1:0-1650 GCA_964516485.1 uncultured Rikenellaceae bacterium | reverse complement strand
CTTATGTTCCTTTTAGCCCTGATGATTACCCAAACTCAGGTGATTCTCTCACAACATTTGTCAAATATCCTGTAAGTCATACCAAAGGGATCACTGATACATTGTTTGTTCATGAAACTGTTTCCATCTTTAAGCCTCATCAGCTGCAGGTAAGCAATCATAAACCGATCATCAGGACAGAGGCATCGCCTGACTGGATAATTGGCATGATAATTCTTTGCCTGATGATTGTGGCCATTATTCAGGCTTCGGTCCCGCGAAGGCTCCAGCAGGTTTTCAGGTCGGTTGCATTACCCTATTACGTAAACCAGCTTGAACGTGAAGGTAATCTGCTGAGTGAAAGGATGAGCATGGCGCTTCTGCTTGTTTACTTTACATCGCTATCGCTTTTGCTTTATAAAGTGGCTGTTATTTTTTCGCCGGAGTTACCGCAGCAGGTTCATGGTATTACGCTATTCTTTGCAATATTTATTATTTGTATGGCTCTTTACTTGTTAAAGACTGCCACTGTTATGCTGATCGGAAATGTTTTTAAAACTACCAGGAATGCCCATGAATATCTTGTTAATAACATGATATTCAACATTGTAACCGGATTGTTGCTATTGCCTGCTGTTACTTTCAGTATTTATATCGATAAGTCAATATATCTTTGGATTGCCATTTCGACGGCTGCTATTCTATTAATATACAGGTTCATAAGAAGTTTTATGATAGGATTGTCAAATACACAGTATTCGATATTCTATTTATTTTTATACCTTTGCACCCTCGAAATTTTACCACTCATACTTCTTTTAAAATCTGTTCAACAGCTTTAAAAGTAACTGATTTACTGATAGTTATTTAATATCAACACTAAACACAGCTGCGAATTGAAAGTAAAGAACATACTTATTTCGCAACCAGTACCGGTTGACTTGGAAAAATCGCCGTATGCCGATATTATACGGAAGTACAATGTGAGCATTGAATTTCATAAATTCTTCAAGATAGAAGGAGTCAGTGCACGTGAGTTCCGTGATGAAAAAGTTTACATTAATGAGTATACGGCTGTGATCTTTAACAGCAAACATGCTGTTGATCATTTCTTCAGGATTGCAAAGGAGGTCCGGATTGAAGTGCCTGAAACAATGAAATATTTCTGTATGTCGGAATCTGTTGCATTTTACCTCCAGAAGTATGTGCAGTTCCGTAAACGGAAAATATTCCATGCTGACCAGGATGTCTCCCAATTGATAGACCTGATCAAGAAACACAAAACAGAGAAATACCTGATTCCCTGTTCAAATACTTACAACCCGGAACTAACCTCATTACTCGACACTTCAAAGATCGATTATAATACTGCTGTATTGTACCGTACAGTTCCCGACGACATGAGAGAAGTAATTGATCTGTCGAAATTTGACATGCTTATATTTTTCAGCCCGCAGGGAATCAAATCATTATTTTACAACTGGCCTGAATTTAACCAGGATGAGAAAATCATCGGCACTTTCGGGGCTACCACCACAACGGCTGCGACCGAAGCAGGCCTGGTTGTTAACATTCCTGCACCTACAGCCTCAGCCCCTTCAATGGCTATGGCTATCGACCAGTACCTTGCTAAGAATTGTAAAAAGTAAACACGGATTATTAAAGATACTG
>CAZEYY010000260.1:0-1689 GCA_964516485.1 uncultured Rikenellaceae bacterium | reverse complement strand
CAGTATCTTTAATAATCCGTGTTTACTTTTTACAATTCTTAGCAAGGTACTGGTCAATAGCCATTGCCATTGAAGGAGCTGATGCCGTAGGTGCAGGAATGTTGACAACCAGGCCCGCTTCGGTTGCGGCAGTTGTGGTTGTAGCCCCGAAAGTGCCGATGAGCTTCTCGTCCTGGGTAAATTCAGGCCAGTTGTAAAATAATGATTTGATTCCCTGCGGGCTGAAAAACACAAGCAGGTCAAATTTCGACAGATCAATTACTTCTCTCATGTCATCGGGAACTGTACGATACAGCACAGCAGTATTATAATCGATCTTTGAAGTGTCGAGTAAGGAAGTGAGTTCCGGGTTGTAGGTATTTGAACAGGGAATAAGGTATTTTTCTGTTTTGTGTTTCTTGATCAGGTCTAACAACTGGGAAACATCCTGGTCGGCATGGAATATTTTACGCTTACGGAACTGCACATACTTCTGGAGGTAAAATGCAACGGATTCCGACATGCAGAAATATTTCATTGTTTCAGGTACGTCGATGCGAACCTCTTTTGCAATCCTGAAAAAGTGGTCAACAGCATGTTTGCTGTTAAAGATCACGGCCGAATACTCATTGATGTAAACTTTTTCATCACGGAACTCACGTGCATTGACCCCTTCTATCTTGAAGAATTTATGAAATTCAATGCTCACATTGTACTTCCGTATTATATCGGCATACGGCGATTTTTCCAAGTCAACCGGTACTGGTTGCGAAATAAGTATGTTCTTTACTTTCAATTCGCAGCTGTGTTTAGTGTTGATATTAAATAACTATCAGTAAATCAGTTACTTTTAAAGCTGTTGAACAGATTTTAAAAGAAGTATGAGTGGTAAAATTTCGAGGGTGCAAAGGTATAAAAATAAATAGAATATCGAATACTGTGTGTTTGACAATCCTATCATAAAACTTCTTATAAACCTGTAAATCAATAAAATAGATACCACCGAAATAGCAATCCAAAGATACACTGACTTATCGATATAAATACTGAAAGTAACAGCAGGTAAAAGCAACAGCCCGGTTACAATGTTGAATATCATGTTGTTAACGAGGTATTCATGAGCGTTCCTGGTGGTTTTAAAAACATTTCCAATCAGCGTAACAGTGGCAGTCTTTAACAGGTACAGAGCCATACAAACAACAAATATGGCCAGGAATAGCATAATGCCATGAACCTGCTGCAGCAATTCCGGCGATAAAATAACAGCCACTTTATAAAGTAAAAGCGAAAGCGATGTAAAGTAAACAAACAGAAGCGCCAGGCTCATCCTTTCGCTCAGCAGGTTACCTTCACGTTCAAGCTGGTTTACGTAATAGGGTAATGCAACCGACCTGAAAACCTGCTGGAGCCTGCGCGGGACCGAAGCCTGTATAATGGCCACAATCATCAGGCATAGAATTATCATGCCAATTATCCAGTCAGCCGATGCCTCTGTCTTCATGATCGGTTTGTGGTTGCTTACCTGCAACTGATGAGGCTTGAAGATGGAAACAGTTTCATGAACAAACAATGTATCTGTGATTCCTTTAGTATGACTTACAGGATACTTGACAAATGTTTTGAGTGAATCACCGGAGTTTGGGTAATCATCAGGACTAAAAGGAACATAAGTATTGTAAAACCCGGCTGTATCAGTTATGTGCGGATTGG
>CAZEYY010000259.1:0-1749 GCA_964516485.1 uncultured Rikenellaceae bacterium | reverse complement strand
TGAAAAATTTGTGCCAGAAATGGGATAAAAAAATTTTTTTCGCTAATGCAAAAATTTCAATTCCCGATTATAAGAATAGGACAAAATATGCAAAAAATTAGATAAGCAGGATAAATCTATATTATATTATTTAATAAAGTCTAATAAACAGCTATAAATGAATATAAATAGCTATAAACGGATTCATAATCTGGTTAATGCATCCCGATTAAGATAACGTCAGGGAATAATTCTGACACCCAGGGCAAGGATGCCGGGGTACTTATAAACGATTCAGGGAGGAATCAGTATGATTATTAACCACAATATGTCCGCAATTAATACCAACCGCGTATTAAAATTTCAGCATTGGAACATAGACAAGAACATGGAAGGTCTCTCTTCCGGTATGAGGATCAACAAAGCCGGTGATGACGCTTCAGGTCTTGCAGTATCCGAAAAGATGAGAACCCAGATTTATGGACTCAGGCAGGCTGAAAGGAACACAGAAGACGGTATGTCACTTATCCAGACAACTGAAGGATATCTTGAATCAGTAACAAATATCATCCAGAGGATAAGAACACTTGCGATCCAGTCTTCAAACGGTATCTACAGTGACCAGGACAGGCAGCTCATACAGGTTGAAGTTTCACAGCTTGTTGATGAAGTTGACCGTGTAGCTTCCCAGGCGGAATTCAACAAAATGAAACTGCTCCAGGGGGATTTTGGACGTGTTAGTACAACAGCATCAATGTGGATACACATGGGCGCTAACATGCACCAGAGAGAAAGAATTTATGTGCAGACCATGACTGCAAAAGCACTTGGACTTAAAAACGGTGCAGGAAATCCTGTAACCCTTTCAACTGCTGCTGAAGCAAACAGGAACATCGGTGTTATGGACAATGTCCTTCACCAGATTGCAAAACAGCGTGCAGACCTCGGTGCTTATTATAACAGGATGGAACACGCAGCAAAAGGTCTCATGACTGCTTATGAAAACATCCAGTCTTCTGAAAGCCGCATCAGGGATGCTGACATGGCAGAATACATGGTTGATTTCACAAAGAACCAGATACTGGTTCAGAGTGGTACGGCTATGCTGGCTCAGGCTAACGCTAAGTCTCAGAGCGTATTACAGCTGCTCAGATAAAGGTGATTTATTATCAGATTCATCCGGCCGGTTTGGGAGAACCGGCCGGTTTCCTATTTCCGGATTTTCTGCTCTTTCAAAACTGACCAAACCATTACAGCAAGCATATATCCTTTTCTTTGTTTAGGGACTTATGGTCGCTGTAATGCAGCGACTGTATTCCCTTCAAACACCGTAACCTGGTATTAAAAAGCCTGATAGGGAGATCAGGCCGTTCCTTTCTGTAGGAGGAGGGGAACAAACATTAAACAAAGGAGTGTTTAATATGATTATCAATCATAACATGAGCGCGATAAACGCGAACAAAGTGTTGAAGTTCAAACACTGGGACGTAAACAGGTCAATGGAAACGCTCGCATCCGGCATGAGGATCAACAAAGCCGGGGACGACGCATCAGGACTTGCTGTATCTGAGAAAATGAGAACCCAGATTCAGGGCCTCAGGCAGGCTGAAAGGAACACTGAAGACGGCATGTCTTTTGTTCAGACAACTGAAGGTTACCTGAACCAGACAACCGAAATACTTCAGAGGATCAGGGTACTTGCTGTACAGTCTTCAAACGGTATTTACAGTGACAGCGACAGGCAGCTGATCCAGGCTGAAGTATCAGCCC
>CAZEYY010000258.1:0-1759 GCA_964516485.1 uncultured Rikenellaceae bacterium | reverse complement strand
AAAAATAGAGCATAAGGCAGAAGGCTGCGGAATACCTGAGTCTCTGATCCTCTGACCCTGAACAAACAAGATATGCAACAAGGTTGGCATCAGCTTCTCCGGCAACTCCGAACTGATGAGCTTTCTCATGAGCAAGGAGAAAGGGATACTCCATGGGAAGAATTTTCTTATTGAGGTTTATCTCATTGAAAAAAGGTCCGAAATAGCCGCTTATCCCGAACTTTGCAATTAGATTGCTGAATATCATTTTCTTAGGTATCCTTGAACCATTCGGGTATCTTATATCTGTCAGTGAAGCGTTCTCTGAATATGACTTTTCCACTGCAGAATCAATCGCAGGGTAATCGTCATGCAAAATACTGCAGTAATTATTGTTTACCAGGGATATAATCGAATCGAGAGAAGTCCTGAATACTTCTTCATCCACTTCTCTCAGCTCAAAACCCATGCGTTTGTTAAGGTCAGGACGGAAATAGTTGAAGCCCCAGGATAAATAAAACCATATAAACATAAGGGCAAGTATCTGCCCTGACCGGAGAAGAAAAAACCTGAGGCTTATTCTTCTCAGAAACATTCCGGCAACAGCAGCAATGAGTATCAGAATAACAACTGCCCAGAAAACATCCCATAATGAAAATGGCAATAAGCCGCTCAGCGACGAAAGAGAAGCTGCAATAAGCGGGTAGAAGCTGTCAGAATAGGCACTTTCCGTAATATCAGGAAAATGAAGAGCAAGGCGTGACAGGAAAAAAACAAACACAGCAATTACAAAGGGCCAGCCTTCTTTAATTATCCTTCTGAATTTCAGCATGATACTTCATTAATATTTGTTATACATTTCTCCCGGCAGGTTTTATATATAATGATTAATATTATACTGCGGAAAGAATCAGCAAATGTAAATAATAGTATCTTTACTTAAGTCACTATCCTGCAAATGACTGATCTTAAACAGACTTACAGTCCAGGTTCAGCATCGTCAAAGGCCATAGTTGTTCTATTGCCCTTAATTTTTTGCAGCGACTTCAATGCAAATGCTCAGGCTCCGGTTGAAAAGAAAATCACTCTGCTCTTTATTGGAGATATCATGGGTCACGAAGAACAGATATGGTCAGCAGAAAACAGGTCCACTCACACTTTCAGCTACGATACAGTTTTCAGTTTTATAAAACCCGAAATAGAGGAGGCTGATATTGCAATTGCAAATCTTGAAGCTCCATTGGGAGGCAGACCATATTCAGGCTACCCTGCTTTCAGCTCTCCTGATGCCCTGGCTGTCGCCTGCAAAAATGCAGGGATCGATTGTCTTGTAACAGCAAATAATCACTCGGCCGACAGGAAGGAAAACGGAATTCTTCACACCCTTCATATCCTTGACAGTCTGGGAATTTCACACACAGGCACTTTCTCTGACCAGGCAGAAAGAAAAGCTTTGAATCCACTTATGATTGAAAAATACGGCATTACCCTGGCCTTGCTGAATTATACTTACGGGACAAACGGAATAAGTGTGAACAAACCTGTAATTGTAAACACCATTGAAAAAAGTGTAATTGAGAAGGATCTTGCAGCTGCAAGACAGAAAAATCCGGATTTAATTATCGTTTTCATACATTGGGGCACGGAGTATGATACAATACCTTCTTCAAAACAATATGAGACCGGAAATTTCCTGTTTGAAAACGGGGTTGACCTCGTAATCGGCTCTCATCCTCATGTTCCGCAGAAGATGATCCGGGAGAAGAATGCAGGAAACGGA
>CAZEYY010000257.1:0-1798 GCA_964516485.1 uncultured Rikenellaceae bacterium | reverse complement strand
GGAATGGCCAGATCATCAAAAAAACTTCCGCTGTTATAGAGCTTTACATGTTTTACACCCGGCATCTTCTCAAGAGCCCATTTAATCTGCCGGGGTATTGCACCCGGAGGAACACTGTAGTCAGTTGTGTTCTTCCAGAGATCACACATCAGGCATTTCCAGCGGCATTCCCTGTTTGTAAGAAAAATTATCCCGGTATCTTCAACAGTACCTTTGTGTGTATACTCCTTTTCAACAAGCCAGGCATAAGGCAGAGCCGGGTCAATCTTGTTTTTTAGCCCTCTTGCTGAGTTTATCCATTTCCCGGAAACCGTGAATCCGGTATCGTTATTCATATCGCGACAGAAATACTTTCCTGTATTCTATCTCCTTTTCAGGGAACAGTGCTTTAAATTTATTTTTCGGAACAGCTCCGTGCTGGAATCGTCTTTTTTCGAACACAGGCATATCAATGCCGGTAATGCTTTTCACTCCTGCTGCAACTATAGCTCCTTTCAATTCATAAAGCCTGTTATGATCCCAGTTTGTCATATCTATATATGGAATTCCTTCCGAGATCTCAATCACGTTTGGAAGGGTGTAAGGGCTGAATTCCTCAAAGCCGAGCTTTTCAGCAACCGAGAATGACCTCATGTAGCCACGGCTCAAACCTCCTGAGTATGTTAGTGAATGCTTTATTGAATGAACACCCCATCCTTCATGGTACAGCATAAGGTTATTCAGAACACTTCTGATTGTAAGTTCAGGATTTTCCTCTATGGGATAATCCTTGAGATTTTCGTCGCCTCCCTCTCCATCGAGTATAAATTTCCACTCAGGATATTTTGCTCTTACAGCCTTAAGCAGTGTAAGACTCATTGTCGCTGACTGTATATCAAGGGGTTTGTAATCCTCAACTATTTCAATTGCCTCTTTCCAGTCAAGAGCTGAAAAATCAACTTCAACCGGCTCCAGAAATAGCTCAAGACCAAGGGCTTCAAGAAATTTTCTTGCCTGCATGAGGTCTTCTCCCGAACCATCGACAGACAGGGTAAAGGCTTTAAGGCGTGAAGGACTTTCACCAAGCTCCCTTAAGGCATGATATGTAAGCAGGAAAACAGAACCACTGTCAATACCTGCCGAAAATGTCACACCGACGGGACCGGTATTAGCCCTGTTCTTCAGCCATTTCTTTATCTCATTATAAACTGTTCCGATATAATGATCTCCGATTTTTGTAAGATCATCTTTTGGAAGGCTGTTTCGTTCAGGAGTGAAAAACCTCTCATAAACCGGGTTGGGATCAGGACAGCCGAGCAGTTCAATCTTCGTTACATAATGAGCAGGCACCATCCTTGTATATGAGGGATGGAACTGATTCTCATATCCTTTTGTTTTAAGAAAATCAAAAATCACGTCTATCCTTTCAGCAATGACAAGCATCGGACCTGCTGCCTGCTTTGCTATGAAATAACGCATTGGCCTGCCTATTGAACGAGCCATTCTTATAGTTTTTCCCTCAACCGAAACAAGACAGAACTGCCCGTCAATCTTTCGTACAGCTTCAGCATTTCCTGACTTTAAAATATTAACTGCCTCATCATGAGACATATTGTATATCACATTCCTGTCATGATTGGTGAGATCCACCACGTTGCTTACATAATGATTTTCCATGGATATTATCGAGTTAATTGTTTTAAAGTAGTTTGTTGTGCGTTTAAAGTTTTATTTGTTGCTGGTTGCTTAACCTTTTTCCTTTTTCCTTTTATCTTTTTCCTTTTATCTTTTTCCTTTTATCTTTTTCCTTTTATCTTTT
>CAZEYY010000256.1:0-1804 GCA_964516485.1 uncultured Rikenellaceae bacterium | reverse complement strand
TCAATCTATTCTCAAAATGGAAGTCCTGTCTTTAAGTGTACAAATGACACTTATAAGCTGCTGAAACAGATCTCTTCCTCTGTTGCCTCAAAGGGAGAGATACTGCTATCAATAACCACTCACCAGGACCTGGGCTGGGTTGATGAGGTTGAAAAATGCGTCATTATGCGCGATACCCTGTGGCTTACTCCATATCTGAACAGGCTTAAGAAGGATCCGGCATTTAAAATGGACATTGAGCAGACATCGATAATTACAGAGTATCTTAACCGTCATCCTAAAAGGAAAGCAGAAATACAGAAAGGTATTGATGATGGTCGCATTTTGATAGGAGCAACATATACGCAGCCCTATGAAGAAATGTTTTCCGGAGAATCATTAATAAGGCAGTTGTACCTGGGTAAGAAATGGCTTTCCGATAATTTTAATGGTTATAAATCAGATACATATTATAATTCAGATGTGCCGGGACGTACTCTGCAAATGTCACAGATACTGGCAAAGTCAGGAGTCAGCAATATGTTTGTAAGTCGTCATGAGAAAGGAGTTTTCAACTGGTACAGTCCCGACAGCTCAAAGGTTACTATGTTCTCCTCAGGCCATTATATTGATTTTTATAATATTCTTGGCAAGGAGAGTGAGCCGGGTATTAAACAAATGGCTGAGGAAGTTCTGTTCTGGAGCAGTTATTATGACACAAAATCAAAGGCAGTCATTATACCTGCCCTGCTCAATTATGAATTCATCTGGGACCAGAAGCCCGTCAGGAACTGCGATCCGTTCATGGCATTGTGGAACAGCATAAAAGTAATTGAAAATGAGAAGGGAGATAGGTCGAAAGTAACACTGCCTCCGCTGAAATACGGAAATCTTAATACCTGCCTCAATGCTATCAGGGAAAATTCTTCAAAAATCAGATCAATTTCCGGAGAACGTCCCGCCGTATGGCTCTATATACATGGACCTTCACATCATTTTGCCATTTCTGCAAGCAGGAAGGCCGATATCCTGCTTCCCGATGCTGAATTGTTTTCAGCAATAAACAGTCTTATTGAAGGAAATTTCAGGTCATATAACACTGAGCTCTTCAATGAAGCATGGGAAGCAAAGATCTACCCCGATCATGGCTGGGGTGGAAAGGGAGGTGAGATAACTGACAGGCTGTTCCTGAGCAAATTCGTTAAAGCAAGGGAGGATGGTGAATACCTGCTGTCAGAAGCATTGAACCGGATCTCTTCAAAAATTGCCTTCAGGAACAACGCTGTTCCCCTAGTTGTTTATAACGGACTTAACTGGAAGCGCAGCGACCCTGTTAAATTTGATGTGGCATTCGCTAAGGGAGAAGCTTTTGATGTTATTGTTAATGATCATGAAAACAGGAAGATAGAATGTCAGCTTGAGAATGTTATAAAATATGATGATGGCTCTGTTAAAACTGCTTCGGCAGTATTCATTGCGGCTGATGTCCCTTCAGCAGGTTATAAAACATTTTACATATCAGCTGTGAAAGCGAGGGCTGAAAAAGATAATATGAGCTTTATTCCTGATTTCGAAAACAGGTATTTCGCAATACGTTTTGGAAATGGAGGCATCGAAAGGCTCTATGATAAAACTCTTGGCAGGGAAATTATCGATCCTTCAAAGTTTAAACTGGGAGAGGTGTTTACAATGCAGTCTGTGGGTAACGGAGCAGGTGAGTTCAGCGATATTCAGCAGCCAACAATGGAAGGTTTCGACAAAACAGGCTTTTATGAAACAAAATGGCAGAAGATTTGTGACGGCCCGGTCTTTACTTCTTATAAAT
>CAZEYY010000255.1:0-1810 GCA_964516485.1 uncultured Rikenellaceae bacterium | reverse complement strand
GGGGATGTAATAAAAACAGAAAAGTTTGAGATTTCTGTCACATCCGTTACAAACAGGGGGAGTGTCGGCGGGGAGTTTATGAGTGAAAAGGCGGCTGACGGGGCATTGTTTGTTGTTGTTAATTTTAAGTACAAGAATATTACAAAGGAACCAATCACAGCATTCAGTATGCCTGATATGAAAATCATTGATCCTAACGGTACGGAATACGACGAAGCTGCCGGAGCTACTGCTTATTACCAGACAGAGATTAACCTTAATAAAAAAGCAGTCAGTGACTTGAATCCCGGGATTACGCAGAAAGATGCTGTTGTTTTTGAAGTATCAAGGGACCTGTGGAAAAGTAAAGGCTGGAAACTTATTATTGATGCAGATGAGGATATCGAGGTAATGGTTAAATAACATCCTGAATTATTCCGTAAGGGGGCTTTGCCCCCTTTTTAATCCAGGAGGTGAACCATGCAGAATAATTATAATACTATTCCAGATTTAACTTATGATATAACCGAAGATGAAGAGAAGCTCCTTGCAAGCCTGCGCTACCTGGACCTTGCTGATGAATATAAACTTATACAGAGAATAAGGATAACCGGGCAATGTATGTCATTGCTCAAAACGGCCCCCTCCTTTAAACTTCCGCAGATTATTGTTAACGCAGGCAAAGGACCTGTACCTGCAGGTGTACACAACGACACAGAAAAGACCATGTCAATGCTGCGGACAATTCTGAATGATCCCGGGTCTGCTGAAAGAATTATAACAAATATAAGGTGCAGAACTGCCATTAAAGATAAACTACTTGAATGCCTTCACGAAAATGAAAAAAGGCCCTGGAAGGTTGTTCCGGCACTTATGTTGATGAATCTGAAAAATTACCAGCCTGATATTAAAGAGGCAGTTGAAAAGCTGATTTTAATAAAATATGCAGATAGAATGAAAGATGGGCTTAATGGCAATATACATTCATCCTTTGATGAAAGGCTTGAGGATATTGAACAGATTTTAAGCATGAGTTTTTCAGATTACTATTCTGATTTTACAGACACAGGATTTCTGGATGCATTCATTAATAAACTGCGCTTAAGTTTTGAAGACAGAAAAATCGAAAGACTGATTGAGGCAATGAATGCGGATGACTGGGAGTCAAATATCAGGTTACTAAGACACAGCATAATTTACGGTTCGGAATATATAAGGATACTGGAAACAAAGCGGGAAATTAAAAAACAGCCGGCTTTTGTGAACTATGGAGCAAAAGGTTCCATACTGCGTTTTAAGGTTATTGAGGTATTTACAAAAGAATATATTCCTGCTAATCCGGTTACTCTGAAAAAGCTTAACAAGATGTTTAAAAACTACTTTTCACCATCATCGTGGCGAAGAAAAACCGCCTGCATGCTGAAAGCAGTCAATTATAACCGGAATACCTTCAGGTTGTTACTTATACCATGCAAAGATGGCAGCATGGTACAACGGCACCTTTCAGGGAATGACTGCACCTCTGACATGGATTTTCAATTAATGGACCCCGCATCATCATTTTATAAGATCATGTATTCCGGTAACTGGGTTGGATATATATCCCTTCTTAAAGTTAATACACCTGACAGTATTAAGGCTGTCCTTGTAGATGTTATTAATATAAACTGTGTCTTGATTGATTCCGGACTGAATATTGAATCACTCTTTGAAGAATTCACTGATGCTTTAACAGAAAACTTTTATGAAAAAGGATTAAGATACATGCTTATTCCGTCATCAGGTTATTTACTGTCGAACAGTGATACGGGTTCAATATATTATCGATACG
>CAZEYY010000254.1:0-1812 GCA_964516485.1 uncultured Rikenellaceae bacterium | reverse complement strand
AGGCTGACAAAAGCCTGGGAAAATGCCATTTATCCCGATCATGGCTGGGGCGGCAAACACGGAGACCTTACCGACAGGGCTTTCAGGACTTCTTTTGAAACTGGCCGTGATATTGCTTCTGATGTTCTGTATCAATCAGTTCAGAACATAGCATCAAGGATAAATTTCAAGCGCAATGGAATTCCGGTTACAGTCTTTAATCCATTGTCGTGGAATCGTACTGATCTTGTGAAGTTTACTATGAATGTTGAAGGTGATGACATGAATACATTTAAGCTTCTTGATGAGAAAGGAAGCGAGATTCCCTATCAGCTGACTGATGATCATAAAATTACAGGAAAAGAAGATGAAGTCTTAACATTTCTTTTTGTTGCAAAGGAGGTTCCGTCTGTTGGATATAAGACTTATTATCTTGTGAGTGAAAAACCATCATACTCTGCAAATAAGACTGTAGCTGATGTTACTGTCTATGAAAACAGTTTTTTTAAGGCTGAATTTGCAAACGGGGGCCTAAAAACATTATATGACAAGGAGCTTTTTTCCAGTCTGTTAAATACTGAAAAGTTTCTTGGCGGTGAATTGTTTACACTTCAGTCGGTCGGGAATGGTGCCGGTGAATTCACTGATATTCAACAGCCAACAATGGAAGGATTTGAGAAAATGAGTCAGTACCCGGCTGACTGGAATCATATATCTTCAGGACCTGTCAGAGATGTTTTTGAGCTGAGAAAATCAATCAGTCATGTTACAGTTGTCGAGAGAGTAATATTCTACCAGGCTCTGAAACGAATTGACTTTGAGGTGGAGCTCCTTGGTTTCGATGGTGAGAGATACCGTGAGTTCAGGCTGGCATTTCCGCTTAATCAGACTACTTCAGATGTTGCCTACGAGGTTCCTATGGGTGTTGTAAGGGTAGGCAGGGATGAGATTGCAGGGGCTGCAGGTTTCTCAAAGGCTTCACAGATCTACAGCACACCGTGTGCACAGGTCCATCCGCGTGAGGTTCAGGACTGGTTCTCGGCTTTTGATGGGAAAAATGCTGTAACTATAAGCTCTGATGTGGCTGTATTTGACTGGATTGATCCTACAACAGATCCTGCAAGATATACGATTCTTCAGCCTCTGCTTCTTGCCAGCAGAAAGAGCTGCCACGGTGAAGGCAACTATTACCTTCAGCCAGGTGACCACTTCTACTCATTCTCGCTATATTCAAATTCATACGACTGGAGAAATGGTTTCCGGCAGGCAAAACAGTCAAATCAGCCTATGGTGGCAGTTGTGACTGATCCTTTAAGAAAAAGTGGCATGCAGCCGGAGACAATGAGTTTTATTTCTGTGGAAAACAAAAATCTTTTGCTCAGTGCAGTAAAAAAATGTGATGACGATGATAATGTCATTGTAAGATGTTATGATATTGAAGGTATTGATTCAGAAGCTAATATCAATATTCCAATGAATTTCATGAAAGCTGAGCTTACAAACATGATCGAAGAGGAGGGAAAGGAAATCTCAGGTTCAGGTGATAAGCTTAAACTTAAAGTTGGTCACCATTCAATTGAGACTGTTAAATTATATATGAAATAGAATAATAATTTAACCACATGGGTTACATTGGATAGCACATAGTGCACAGAGTTATATCTTCTTTTCTTCTTTGTGCCATTTGTGAATACCTTTGAGTTCTCTGTGGTAAAAAACGGAAATACTATATGATAAAAAGAATATTCGGATCAGCTCTTGCATTAATACTCACATTGTCAATCTATTCTCAAAATGGAAGTCCTGTCTTTAAGTGTACAAATGACACTTATA
>CAZEYY010000253.1:0-1920 GCA_964516485.1 uncultured Rikenellaceae bacterium | reverse complement strand
AAGGGTGTAGTTTGTAAAAACGGTAGAGGTCTTGGATGTACTGATTAAACACATAAACCTCACGTCTCGGGCTTGCCAGTAAATCTTCTTCCTGTTTCAGTTCCCGCAGGCTTTCGGCCTCCATATTGAAAAGGTTTATTATCCCATTTCGCTGGTTAGCAGGCAAATGGCTAATATTGAAGCAGAACGAATATTTATCGGAGTTGCACATATAAAAGGAATTCTCCATTCCTTCGAGAAAGGCTTCAGCTTTGTCACCTTCAGAAATTACAGCATCCCTGGCTGACTCATTTTCTTTATAGAAAGGCCTGAACCAGTTGGAGATACCCCTGAAAAAATCGAAGTGTTTCAACATTGCAAATGTTCCCATAAAAAGGTCGACGCCGTCCATCTGCATATTCGACATTTTCTCAATTTTGTCGAGTAAACCCGGCGAATCTTCAAAGAGCATCTCCCAGTCAGGATTCTTATCTTCAATAAAATCACTCTCAAGGATATTGTCAAGGTCAATCTTTTCGCGGATTTTCTCTTCGATTTTCTGTATATCTGGACTTATTTCCTGTTGGAACTTCTTCGTAACCTTTTCTGTTTCAAGTGCTTTGAATAATGCTATCAACGCCTGGCGTACATCTTCATAGAATTGTTCATTTTCCTTGTGATCAGCAATCTTCTCACCTATCACAGGGTAAAGGTCAATCCGCCGATTGTAATAGAAAATGGCGATTACAATGGCTGTAAGCGCTCTTTGCCAGACTTCGTGCTGCCTCAGCTCGTAGAACCTGAACAGCATCAGAAATTTTTCCTTGTCAAAACAATTGAGCAGACTCAGCGTCAATGCGCTCACCGCAAGGCATTTCTCATACCATGGCAATTCCTCCGAAACACGGATTGACTCGATCAGCCGTATATCCGTCTCGGTATATTTATCAGAAAGCCAGATTAATTGAAAGAGTTTTGGTGTGATTTGGTTGAGCGCGGCCTGTTGTCTGTCTCCTGCCGGATCCAGTTCCGTTTCGGCCAGTATGCGCTCCAGTTCGCGGTCGAAAGAGTGAGTATCAAAGCTGCGGACAGCATCTTCCTTCACAGGTTCCTTATCTTTTTCGAGCTGAACTTTTAATGAAAATGTATTCATGCCCGTTTTCTCAAGGGCTTTCTGGTGGACCCTGTCAGCAAGTTCGAGGATTGATATTTTGAGTGAGTTGTAAACCCTTTCGCGCTGCGGATCAGGAACTCCGCGGAATGTGTATTCCAGCATCATGCGGTAAGTCTGGTCAAGGTTTTCGTATTGAAGGGTAAAATCAGCAATACTCAATCCTTCCATGAGCTTACCAAGCCGGAGCATGGCTTCCTTGAGCCTGTTCTCAACAACCAGTGAGCAGGTTTCGTTGTATAAAGTCGTTATTTCAGTCTTCACCGGCACGAAGCAAATTCGTTTAATGTTCAATCATCCTGAAAAAGTCTTCTTCCGAGATGATAGGAATACTTAGTTGTGCAGCCTTTTTCCTCTTTTCAGGGCCCATGTTATCTCCGGCAAGCAGGAAGGAAGTGTTTTTTGAAACAGAACCTGCGTTTTTGCCTCCGTGGGCTTCTATCAATGTTTTAATTTCCTCGCGGGAACGGCTGAACACACCACTAACTACAAAAACTTTGCCTGACAGATTATCTGACAATTTGGCGTTCAGAGCATTTTCGATTTCAAACTTCAACCCGGAAGTTTTAAGCCTCTGAATAATTTCCTGGTGTTTTGGATTAGTGAAATACCCGATGATGCTTGCTGCAATCTTCTCACCTATTTCTTCAGCCTGCAGTAGTTCATCTATACCAGCTGCCTGCAGCGCCTCAACTGAGCTGAAATGGCGGGCTAGCTTTTTAGCAACTGTTTCGCCCACATACCTGATTCCCAAAGCATACAGCACCCTT
>CAZEYY010000252.1:0-1943 GCA_964516485.1 uncultured Rikenellaceae bacterium | reverse complement strand
CGATCTTCAGCTCATACATTGAACAGATCATGCCTGATATCTGCTGTACTGTAAAGCTGCTCCTGTTTATTGTGGCATCAAAGAGATAATCGATATTTATCTGCTTTTTATCGAGAAAACTTTGTATGAGGTTAAACCTTTTCTCATCTGTATCGACAACATATTCCTCAGCAGCCTCAATGTCCATTTCTTTCTTTTTCATGACGTTTTCCACCCTCCAGTAAAACGGGGCCATAAGCCTGATGTGAAGGGAGTCGGCAATATCATGAGCAATTGAGACTCCTCCCCTTCCCACAAGTACAATGTAACCTTCCTTGGACATTGAAAGCACGACATCCCTGATAGCCTTCTTAACCCTCAGATCACTTACAAATCCTCCAGAAAAAGCCATTATCATTTCTGACATGTTCGAAAGCTCTATGCCCTTGTAGAAATTCTCAACACGCTGAGTATCTGTGTTAAGTTCCTTTGCAATGGCATATATTATGTCCTTGTCCACCCATTTCCACCTGTTTGTACCTGTTCTGTGGTTCAGGTCATCAACCAATAGAGCTGCAACCTGACGGGCATCACAGCCTGTCAGACGCGATATTGTTATAACAGGTCCGTCCTCATCAGAAGACTTTTTCAGTATTTCATCACGGTGACGGTGATCAAAATAATCAAGAAACTTGTCCATATCCTGTGATTTAGCTTAAGTTTTCCCAGGGAAAGAAAACAAAATCCAAACCCTGTTTATCAATCATTTATCCCGCAACCTGCGGATGGAATCATTACTGGTTCCAGGGTAATTCCACCGGAATTTTGATCGATATAAGTTACAAAAAATAAATGAATAAGAAAAATTTTTCTTCAGCACTCCTCAACAATAGATAAGCACAACTGATTGCCAGGCAGAACTACTTAAATATTTTTCCAAAGTTTGCCTGAATTCCAAGGGATATTATAAGGGGCTGATAGTTGAATGGAATCTCATCCTCATTAACCGGTAGCGAAAATCCGAGCTGTCCGACAGCTTTTATATGGTCATACCCGGCCTTCAGAGTAAGCACAGGCTCTACAAAGAATCCTGAATTTCTTTCAGAATCCTGATTGAAACCAACAAGCACCAGCCTCGATGACAGACCCAGGTCTACAACCTTCGTAGTGAAACCCAGTGAAGGCTGAATAAATATCCTGTTGAACCTGGCATCGGAACTTGATGTCCAGATATTATTTGAATAGAGTGAACTTACCCGGCCTGATCCGAAGCCCAGGAAGGTCTCAAATTTCCCTCTTGTTGCAAAATGAGTATAATACCCTGCACCTCCCTCAAAGAACCTGTGTTTGTGAAAGTTATCAGTTGAATCAGAAGTATTGTTCATGAAACTTGCATTAACCATAAGACCTAAATGATCTGTAACTGCATACGCAATCCGGGGATCAAAACCTGAAGTGCCTGCATGAAGCGAAGCCTGAATCTCATTCCTGTTCGTGAACAATGGAACGTTTACTGTGTTTGGAACATAGACAGGCGCACATGAGCATGCCAGAATTGCAGCAGCACAAATTACAAGCACAGGATTTAAATTCATTTTCATGATCATTCTGTAAGGATTATTTGATAAATACAACTTACTACTGCATTCAAAATTAGGCTATTATTGGAGATGATGCAAAAAAATGAAACTATAAATATTAATACAGGATTACAAAGAAAACTTAATTTTGCAATTGTTACATTTGGCCCGGTTTTTGAATGGAAAAATGGACAGCTGATAAAATGAAACTGAACACAATCAAATATTTGTCTCTCCTGCTCATTTTTGCCTTAACAGGTTGCAGGAAGAGCTACGTAACTAATGAAAGACAGCAAATCCTCTTCCAGTATGATTACATAAACTTTGCCTGGGGCTATACCCATGAAGGATTTTATGTGGATGAAAAGGGAAATGTGCTGGTTT
>CAZEYY010000251.1:0-1966 GCA_964516485.1 uncultured Rikenellaceae bacterium | reverse complement strand
AATCTGCATGAGTTCAGGGAAGTAATAAACCCAATACTTAACATCAATTCTCTGATTGGCCGGAGTTATGTTAAACCATTTGGGTATCCGGGAGATTTTTATTTAATCGATCATATTTATTCCAACCATGTTAATGGAGATAAGAAATATCGTAACTGGGATGTTTATTATCAGAACCAGGAAGGAACCATGGCAGTCAGGAACCGTAAAGATTATTTCCTTGATCAATGCCTGAGGCTTTCTCTTAAAAAACAGGGTGCAAAGAAGGTACTGATACTTGGCTCCGGACCGGCAACTGATGTAAATGAATTTTTAAACATGTACGGCGGAAACGATATCAGTTTCGACCTGGTGGATTATGACCAGAATGCGATTGATTATTCGTCAGCCAAGAACAAAGAATTTGAAAAACTGATATCATATCACAAAGTCAATGTTTTAAGGTTTGAGCCTTCCAGGAGGTATGACCTGATCTGGAGCGCCGGATTATTCGATTATTTCAAGGAGAAACACTTTGTTTACCTGTTAAAGAAATACATCAATTACGTGGCAGATGGTGGTGAACTTATTGTTGGCAATTTCAGCACTGAAAATCCATCACAAATCCTTATGGAGGTAGTATCTGAATGGTACCTTAACTACAGAAGCAGGGAGGATCTTTTAAAGATTGCCGGAGATTCAGGCCTCCTGAACAGGAACGTTTTTGTTGAAGCAGAAGCCCTTGGTGTAAATCTTTTCCTTAATGTACAGTGACACTTTAAAGTAACTTTGTTTTCTGTGTCAGAGTTTCTGCTTTCCGGATACACGCAAGGCATTTTATGCTGTCATCCCATAATTTTTAAAAGCAACAGATAAAATCTATTGCCCACTTCTGACGTTTATTAACAAATCGACAGTCAGAAAGGATGATTATTTTCAAAAATGCGCTGATTAATTTATTGGGATTGAGTCGGGAAAGCTCGGATTCCATGACCTATAACAAACTAACCCTTTCATTTACAGGATATTTATCGAACTTCGAATCTGAATTCCTTAATGACTACTATGTCAAGTCGTTGAACCCATTCAGGTTTGCGCTGATCCTGGCGATAATCTTTTATTGTGGGTTTGCACTTCTTGATGCTTCCACGGTACCGGAACTGAGAGAAATATTCTGGTTTATAAGGTTCGCTGTTGTATTGCCCGTTTTGTTGTCTGTACTTGCTTTTACATATTTCAAATCGTTCAGGAAATATATGCAATTGTCGATTGCAGGCGTCATGTTCATTACCGGATTCGGAATTATAGTAATGATAATTCTTGGTGCCAGGGTATCCCACTATTCATATTATGCCGGCCTTATACTGATATTTATTTTTGGATATACATTTGCCAAAGCCCGGTTTATCTATGCCTCGTTAGCGGGCTGGCTCATAGTTATTGCCTACGAGATTTCAGCTATTTGGATATCACACACACCTATCACAATACTGATCAATAACAATTTCTTCTTTATCAGTTCAAATATTATCGGGATGCTCGCAGGGTATACCCTTGAACTATCCTCTCGCAGGGATTTTTATATGAGAAAACTCCTTGAACTGGAACAGGACAAAGTCAAAGCAGTCAACAGCACCCTGGAAAAAAGAGTGATTGAAAGGACACGACAGCTGACAAATACCAATTCAAAACTGAAGAAAGAGATAGAGATTCGCGTAAGATCCGAAAAGCAGAGAAGCGAACTGGAAACTCAGCTTTTTCACCTCAAAAAAATTGAGACTATCGGAACGCTGGCAGGGGGTATAGCTCATGACTTTAATAATATTCTGACACCGATCATAGGTTACACAGATATGGCCCTGGAAGAAATTCCTGAGGATAGCAACCTGCGGTTCGATCTGGAACAGATAAATAATGCCGCTATAAGAGGAAAAGACCTGGTCCAGCAAATCCTGACATTCAGCCGGGAAGTGAACGTGGAGAAGAA
>CAZEYY010000250.1:0-1997 GCA_964516485.1 uncultured Rikenellaceae bacterium | reverse complement strand
TGCCTTTATTGAATTGAGCAAGTCAACAGGTTCTGAATATTCAATATATGAAGACTTTCTTGCAAAAGGCAAAGCATATATGGAAACTGATCTTTATGATGGTGAGTATTTTATTCAGAAAGTGAAATGGGAAGGCCTTAAGGCTCCCAGTCCTGTTGAGGTTGCAAAAACAAGCCTGAATATCGGTTATTCTGCTGAAGCAGTTGAGCTTATGAAAAAGGAAGGGCCGAAATACCAGTATGGTTCAGGATGTCTTTCCGACGGTGTTCTCGGAATGTGGATAGCAACTGTCTGTGGTCTGGAGGAGGTTCTTGATAATGAAAAGGTAAAAAGCCATCTCGATGCAATTCATAAATATAACCTAAGGGAAGTACTTTATAATCATTCAAATCCCCAGAGACCTACTTATGCAATAGGTAAGGACGGAGGTTTGCTGCTTTGCACCTGGCCTAAGGGTGGAGCTCTTTCTCTTCCTTTTGTTTACAGCAATGAGGTATGGACCGGAATCGAGTACCAGGTAGCAAGCCACCTGATGTTCAAGGGTGAAGTTCAGAAGGGACTTGACATTGTCAGGCTCTGCCGCGAGAGATATGACGGTAGGGTAAGAAATCCTTTCAATGAGTATGAATGCGGCCACTGGTATGCAAGGGCAATGTCGAGCTATGGAATTATACAGGGACTTACCGGTGTTAGGTATGATGCAGTTGATAAAACACTGTATGTCAATTCAAAGATCGGGGATTTTACAAGCTTTATTTCAACTGAGACTGGCTTTGGGAATGTCGGACTTAAGGATGGAAAGCCCTTCCTTAATGTTGTTTATGGAAAGATAGAACCTCAGAAAGTAATTGTGTCAGGTACAGAAAGCAAACTTTAGAAAAAGATGAAGTATCTGTTCAGCGAATTGTTCAGGCACAAATGGAGAACAATCACCGGTATAAGCGGCTACCTTCTGGCTTCCCTCTTCCTGATGCTTGTTCTGTCTCTTAACTACAGTCAGCAGAATGATTCAGTTGGAATACTCAGAAGCACCGGCACTCATTTTATTGTATATCTTCCAAGTACTGTTTCCTGCTGCCGCCCTGGTTGCGAAGATCCTGTTAACGGTTCATTGATCGCTGAAGGCGGATTTGCACAGATGCTTAACAGCGACGTTATTGAAACAGTCAGATCCACCCATGGAGTCAGGGCTGCTGCTCCGTATCTCCTTTATAAATTACATGATGAGAAGCTGCAGTGCGATATTACTCTTGGAGGAATAGACACTTCGAATATTGCCACAAAAACAAATGTCTGTTCGGCAGATAACCTGATTGCCGGTACTTATTTCAGAGGTAACAAGGGCGAAGTCGTTGCTGAAGAGGCATTTGCAATGGCTCATAAGCTTAAACCCGGAGATACTCTTCAGACCTTCGGGGGAAAGCTGATTGTAGGAGGGATTGTTAATTCCGGCATCAAACCCGGTAAGGCAGATCTATACTCCACAATTGATCATGTGCGTGAAGTCCTGAAAGATAACCTTCAGTGCATCTCTGATGGATTTGATATGAACATAATACTCGTTGAGGTTTCTGATGCAAGGATTCAGCCGCGGGTAATGAATGATATAAAGAAACAGCTTAGTTTTCTTGCGGTATCAAGCTATAACTGCTATCAGCCTGCAAGCGATGTTATGGGAATTATGGAAGGCGCCGGCACTGTTATGACTGTGCTTATTTTCATTTTCCTTGTAATTTTCTCAGCCAAAACCCAGTTTGCAGGCCTTATCGAGCGCTACAGGGAATTAGGCATACTTAAATCATTGGGGTGGACGAATTCATCGTTGAGCTTTAGTATTGTTTTATCGTCTGTTATTCAGTCTCTTGCAGGCAGTATTGCCGGAATTTTACTTGGCTTGCTTGTTGTATTCCTGCTGGGACTTAACGGAGCCAGAGTGCTGGATTCATTTGATTTTATTGTACAGCCGGGCAGGATCGGTCTGCTTGTACTGCTTTGCC
>CAZEYY010000249.1:0-2017 GCA_964516485.1 uncultured Rikenellaceae bacterium | reverse complement strand
TCCTAAGCGAGATTCCCATCTCGCCTGGTTGATGCTTCAATCTGTCAAAGAACTTTTACCTCCCGATTCAGACCTTGTCACGCTGACAAAATCTCAGGCCGGATTTTCCCTTTTCGCATTGGGGCGGTAAAGATAATCAATCTTTATCTCCTGACCAAAAATTCAGAGATAAATTTTCCGGCTATCTCAACTTCACTTTCCTTTCTGCACCAGCCGGAATCCTATCTCTTCTTAACCCTTCAATCAACCTTTTCGCTCCAAAAGCGGGTGCAAATGTATTCAACAATTTTTACAAACCAAATCTTTTTCAGGTTATTTTTTCAAATAATTTTTGATCTGTTTTTATGTGGCTGATTATTTGCTGTTTCCGGGAAAATAAATTTTTCAGGGATAATACATTTATTATAAAAAGAAAGGTCATGCAGGCTCTGCACTTCGTAGCTTAAGCGAAGAAGTGTCATGCAGGTCATGTGTCTTGAGTCTTCAGTCTTCAGTCCTTATCACAAAAACTTCAAATTATTTACTACATTTATAGTATTTAATAAATAATTATAGTATTTTTGGAGAAAATAAGTTAATGAAAGAAATAACAAAAGCCCAGGAAGATGTACTGAAAGCCATCTGGGAAACTGAAAAAGGAGCGGTTTCAGATATCCTCGACCGGCTTCCTGATCCGAAACCAGCCTACACAACAGTGGCTACAGTAATCAAGGTCCTCGAACGCAAAGGCTATGTCGCCCATGAAACATATGGAAAAACTCATGTTTACCATGCCCTGGTGCAGAAAAAGGATTATGCCAGTCACATTGTAAAGGAGGCTTTTGCCGGTCTTTTCAACTCCTCGCTTAACCAGCTTGTGTCACCTTTCATTAAAAACAGGGACATCAGTATCTCTGAACTGGAAGACCTGAAGATGATGCTTGAGTCTGAAATTGAAAAACAAAGGAAACAGGATGGAAATAATTAAATACCTGCTGGCATCGACGGTACTGATCAGCATTTCATACCTGGCATTCCTGCTGGTGTACAGAAACGGGACAAGGTTCAGGCAGCAGAGGTCCTTTCTGATTGCTGCACTGGTTTTGTCTCTCATCCTGCCGCTCACCGGAATTAAAATCCAGTCGGAACTAAGGCCGGAGAAGAAAAACATGACAACTCCAAAAACCGGAGCAAATGATCCGGGATACCTTATTAATATACTAGCTTCAGATGGGCAGGGGGATATTTCCCGCAAGACTGATACCGCAATAAAGCTATACCTTATTATTACAGGCATAATTATTTCGGTTTTTGCAGCTCAGTTTATCCGCATTTTCAGATTGAGACGCTCATCGGTGAAGAAACAGCAAGAAAGGTTCACGATAATAATCAGTCCGCAGGTTGATAGTCCGTTTTCCTTTTTCCGGTGGATCTTTATCCCGAAGGATATCGAAGACCGGGAGGAAATTGAAAGCATAATAATTCATGAGAGCGTACATGTAACGCAACATCATTCAGCCGACAATCTGCTTATCGGATTCACAGCAGCGCTAATGTGGTTCAATCCACTTGTATGGATAATGAAGAAGTCATTACAACTCATCCATGAATACCTGGCGGACGAAGGAACAATCGGGTCGGGCATTGACAGGCTGAGGTATCAGGCTTTCCTTATAAACCATGTTGCGGAAGAAAGGCTGATACTCGTTTCTTCCGGTTTCAACCAATCACTAATTAAAAAAAGAATGATCATGATGACTAGAGACAAAAGCAAACTGCAGAAGAAAGGAAGGATACTTGTTCTGATTCCTCTTTCACTGATCCTGATTTCAACGACAGGTTTCATAAACGGGATGTTTCCCGAAGAACAAACCAAATTGCCGGTTAAGGAATACATACAATCCGCACAGCTTGATACTCCGGTCGGTGTTCCGGAATTCCAGAAGGATACAACCCGGAAGAAAACAGTGAAAGTAAGGCGGGCCGCCACGCGGAACAGCGATTCAAATGAAAAGACAGAGATCCGGGTTGTCGGATA
>CAZEYY010000248.1:0-2055 GCA_964516485.1 uncultured Rikenellaceae bacterium | reverse complement strand
CCGTCAGGAGAGAAGGAGCCGTCTGCCGCCCACTGCATCGTGAGCATGGTTGACGGTCCTCCGTCAACGGAGACAGTCCAAAGCCGTGAAAAGGAAGTAGGAGCATTGTCACGTGATGTTGCATAGAGAACCCTCTTGCCGTCAGGAGACCATCCCCTGACGGTGGCAGGGGCGGGGTGCCACGTAAGCCTTTTTGGCATGCCGCCGTCGACTGATACTATGTAAACAGCCTGGTTTCCTGACCGGTTGGAGTTGAACGCGATCCATTTCCCGTCAGGTGAAAAGTGAGGATTGCCCTCTACGGCCGGAGTGCTCGTAAGACGAACAGTTTTTCCCCCTTCGAAATCAGTGACCCAGATATCGCCACCGTAGGCGAATGTAACGTGGTTTTCGGTTATTGACGGCTGGCGCAATAGCCTTGTGCCCTGGGATAAGAGAGTATTACTGAAAGCCAGGAGAGCGATGATCAGGATAACCTGACAGAATTTAAAGCGATCTGCAAACAGGTTACAATGGAGTTGAGTAACACAGGTCATCAGGCGGTTCTTTGGGTTCATGAGTTGAGTTGTTTTGGGTACAGAATAAACAAATTACCGGGAAATGAAGTTAATCCATTCCTCGTTATCATGATTCGGAATTTTGTAGAAAAGACCGGATTATTGTGCTTATGCTGCATTGACAGGGCAGGTATTTTGAGCATCACCTGCCATCAACAGCAAGCCGTCTGAAATATTCATCTCACAGAGACAAGGTTACTTAAACGTGATAGCCTGGAGCAAATACCAACCGGAAATCAGAGCTGCAAAGAACAGCAGGAGGGCAAAATCAGATATATCTTAAATAGTGCTCAAGGAAAACATCATAAAGCCTGAATGAACCATTTTCCTTTATGATGAGTTGCTTATCGAGTAAGGAGTTTATTGCCCTGTACATACTGCTCGGGCCTTCTATTTTTGATGCTTCCCGAAACCCGGCTGAATTTGGATTTGATACCGTGCTTGATTTTGCAATTGCTTTCAATAACGAGAATTGCTGTTTGGTAAGCAGTTCCGGAAGCTCCCTGTAAAAGACACTCTTTTCCAAAATATAATCGCGATACAATAACTCAAATTCTTTAACTGATTTTGGCTGTATTTCGAGGCTGTACAAATAATTGGCAATAGCCTGAACGTAGTAGGTGTGCTGATGTGATAATGAAAGTATGAATTCAATAATTTCGTGACACACCTCTTTTTTTGCCCTTTTGAAATGTTTCAGGATAAAATCATAATAGACATTACTTTCAATCTTATTGATGGCAATCATTCTCGTTGATTGGTAGAATGGCTTACTGTATTCATTGAATATTTCATTCAGCAGATGCTGTTCGCTTCCACTGTATATGAAGACAATGTTTTGACTCTGTTGAGACAATGACCGTAACTTGCCTTCAAACGGAGCCTGGTTGTCGTATTTTTTTATCTCCTGAAACTCATCGATGGCAAGAACAATCCTGATATTAAGCTGATTCAGGAAATCATAGATCTCTTCCAGGTTGCTGAAAACATGCTTTCTGTCCGAATAAATTATATCAATTGAAGGTAACCCATCCATTCCAATACTGAATGACGCTCCTATTGATTTCAGAAAGGCTGCCATTTTATCTGAAAACTTCCGCCTTGAAAAGACCTTGCTCTTAATGATGCCATTTGCAAGTTCCCTGGTGAACTCATCTATGTTGCCCGTTCCCCAGATATCAGTATAAATGCAAACAAATTCCTTGTTAAGTTTGCTGAATACATGCTGGATCAATGCTGATTTGCCCAGTCTCCGGTATCCATATAATGTAATGTCCTGATTGTTTCTTATTGCGTTAACCAGAGAATCACTCTCCTCAATACGGTTACAGAAATATTGAGCGCCCTTGTATCCTTTAATCACAAACGGGTTCATAATCCTCCTTTTCTCAAAGATAATAAATATTTTCTATTACGCAATATGTGAAACGCAATATGTGAAACGAAGTCTGTGAAGAGAAGTTTGTATTGCGCGGGTATTCAGGACAACCATGAGCAT
>CAZEYY010000247.1:0-2065 GCA_964516485.1 uncultured Rikenellaceae bacterium | reverse complement strand
GTAATGGACTGTATCTTCCTCGGAGGTATGCTTGCAAGCTCATCAACAACAATAATAAGCAAGGCCTTTGATGAAATGGGCCTTAAAGCCAGAAACTTTGCAGGAGTGGTGATCGGCGTGCTCATTGTTGAAGATCTTCTTGTTATTATGCTGATGGTATTGTTGTCGACCCTTGCCGCAACAAAGGAATTTGAAGGATCAGGCATGTTATTCACGGTGGCAAAGCTTATATTCTTTCTGATACTCTGGTTCATAGGCGGCATCTTTCTAATACCGACAATTATTAAAAAGTTCCGGCGCTACCTTTCAGATGAAAGTACTCTTATAATGGCAGTTGGCCTTTGTCTCGGAATGGTTATTCTTGCAACAAAAGTTGGTTTTTCTGCAGAGCTTGGCGCCTTTTTGATGGGATCAATCCTTGCTGAATCAGTCATGGCTGAAAAAATTGACCATCTTATCAAGCCTGTGAGGGATCTTTTCGGGGCTGTGTTTTTTGTTTCAGTCGGGATGATGATAGATCCTCAGCTGATGTTTGAGTACAGGTGGCCAATTTTGTGGGTGACTCTGCTTGTTATATTCGGCAAATTCTTTGCGACTGCAGCAGGGGCCCTGATTTCAGGTCAGCCAGTCAGACAGTCGGTTCAGGTCGGCATGAGCATGGCTCAGGTTGGCGAATTTGCCTTCATAGTTGCCTCCCTCGGTCTGTCACTGGGAGTTACAAGTGATTTTCTTTTTCCTGTTGCCGTCGGAGTGTCGGCTATTACGACTTTCACAACTCCTTATATGATAAAATCATCAGACAGGATTTATAAAATAATAGTCTCTGTTTTACCTGGAAGCTGGATAAAGACCCTGAATAAATATTCTTATGCTGCACAGGGTATTCAGGCAGGAAGCAATCTCAGACAGGTTCTCCAGAAGCAGATTACTATTGTTCTGATAAATGGGAGTATTGTAATTGCTGTATTTCTGATTGCCGTCAGGGTACTTCTTCCCTTTTTGAATGAGAGTTTTTCCGGTGCTTTTGTCCCGGAATTAATTACCCTCTTTGCTGCCCTTGGGTTTGGTAGTCCATTCCTGTGGGCGCTTATGGCAAAAAGACCGGGAAATGTAGCATATAAGGAATTGTGGCTCGACAATAAATACAGCAGGGGCCCTCTCTTTATAATTGAGGTTTCAAGATTAATATCCGGTATACTTATAATCGGTTATCTGCTTGACCGTTTGTTTTCCACTTCAGTTGCTGCCGTTGTTGGTTTGCCTGTTATTGTTTTAACAGTAATTCTGTTTTCGGCGCGAACAAGAAAATTCTATGAAAAAATAGAACTTAGATTTATGGATAATCTAAAGGCTAACGATAATGCTGATATTGACAAGGACAAAAATGGTCCGGGTCTGAGAATGCAAATCACCGAAGATCATGAATTTAAGCCATGGGATGTGCATATAGTTGAGTTTCAGGTTGATCCAAATGCTATTTTTATCGGCCAGACGCTGAGTGAACTGGCCTGGAGGGAAAAGTTCGGTATAAATATTTCCTGTATACGCAGAGGTGACAGAATGATCTTTGCGCCCGGGCGAAATGACAGGATCCAGGCACTTGATTTTATCGGAATAATCGGAACTGATGAGCAGATACAGGTATTCAGGAATTTCCTTGATTCCGGTGAGAAGCAGGCTTTTTCAGCACAGGATACAGACGATCTGGTTATAGAGAAAATTATAATAGGAGCAGGTAACAGGCTGAAAGGCCAGACAATAAGAAATTCGGGGATAAGGGAAAATTCCAAAGGACTTGTTATCGGGATTGAGAGAAATGATAAACGTATTCTTAATCCATCTTCCGATACTGTTTTTGAATGGGGTGATATTGTCTGGATTGCAGGTGACAGGAAGCTTATTAAGAAGTATAAATAACTGGTGGTAAGTAAGTTGTAATAAGTAATCAGTAATCGGTAATTAGTAATCAGTAATTTTAATCAGCAACCAGCAACCAAAACTCTCCCCCCATGCCACTATTAATAGCCCTCTGCGGAATTACTCTCTTCCTTATACTCATTATGGT
>CAZEYY010000246.1:0-2075 GCA_964516485.1 uncultured Rikenellaceae bacterium | reverse complement strand
CGGTTCATGAACCAGTTCCTGGAGACGCTGAAGAGCGGGATGGGATTTGGTGGCGCTGAGTCATTACCGGACAGTTCATTTTGAAGAAGGAGCCGGTGTTGTATTAATTTGCCTCATACATTTTCCCTTCAGTGGCAGTTGTCCCTAAATTCCGAACGACTGCACTTTAAAGGTCTCGAATTCGAGACCTTTAAAGTCCGGGCTGTAAATTTTTAAATTATATGGTTGACATGTGGTATATTATTTGTATATTTGTCAACCTGACACACCCCGTATATGGAAACCACTTTTAGCATAAGATTATCATCAGCCCGGAAAATGGCGGGTATGTCGCTTCAGAAGCTTTCTGATGCTTTGGGTAATGTTGTCACCCGGCAGGCTTTAAATAAATACGAGCAGGGAAAGATGAAGCCTGACAGCAGACTGCTGATCAGACTGTCTGAAATCCTTGGGGTTCCCGTTGACTATTTTTATTCCGAACACACTTTTAACATCGAACTTCTAAATCCTGATTACCGAAAGCACTCTTCCAGAATCTCATCTGTCCAAAAAGCTTCAATTGAAGAGAAGTCAAAGAATCTCCTGGAAAAGTATTTTGAGCTGGAAGCTCTTTTAAACCAGAACGAAGAACAGGACTATTTCCAATTTAATAAAGAGATTATCACCCCGGTGGATGTTTTGGAGGCAGTCAATATGCTCCGGAAAGAATGGAATTTAGGATATGATCCAATCCCTGATGTTGTGGCGATGCTTGAAGACAAAGGATACAAAGTAATTGAAGCTGATGGCCCGAAAAGCTTTGACGGACTGTCTGCCGAGGTTAACGGATCAAAGGTGATTGTATTAAACAGCAGTGCTTTTGAAGGCAACAATTGCCGGAAAAGGTTTACTGCATTGCATGAACTGGCCCATCACTCTCTCAGATTTCCTGAAGGGATGGAGCCCAGGGAGGAGGAAAAGCTGTGCCATATTTTTGCCAATGCGGTTTTATACCCGTCAGATATGGCAAAAAGAGATCTTCATAATACCAGGTTCCATTTTTATGAAAATGAGCTGGTCCTGATAAAAGAAAGATGGGGAATATCGATCTCTGCTATATTTCAAACCGCTTTGAGGCTGGGAATTATAACTGATTTTACCTTCAAAAGTCTGAATATTAAATATCGGTCTCTCGGGTATCACAAAGAGAACTATGAACCCGGGAGATTCCTCAGCCAGGAAAAACCGGTACGTTTTCAACGCCTGGTATTTATTGCTCTTGGTAAAGGACTAATATCAACCAATGAAGCTGCTTATTACACCGGGGTCAGTTCCTGGGAATTCCGGAAATCGATTAAGCAACTGGTATGACCCTGATAATAACTGATACAAATATCCTTTTCGATGTTATCAGTATCGGAGCATTGCCGGAATTGTTCAGTCTGGATTATGAAATATGCACAACCGTTTTTGTTCTTCAGGAAATTAAGCTATCTGATCAGAAGGAAGCAGTTGAAGTCTTCGTTCGGGCAAAAGAACTGACAGTAATTGAGTTCGATTCTGATGAAATCAGCGAAATCGAAGAGTTTAAAACGAGTAAGAATTTTAAGGGTATCACAGACAAATCTGTATTATGGAAAGCGCTGAAACTGGATTGTCCACTCCTTACCGGCGACAGAAAATTGAGATTAGAAGCAGAAAATCAGGGTGTCGAAGTACATGGCACAATTTGGGTAATTGAAAGACTTGTCGAACAAAATCTGATTAACGTGGCGAGGGGTATTCACCTTTTGGAAACACTTAAACAGGCAAATTCCAGCCTGCCACTTGATGAGATTAATAAACTGATAGAAAAATACAGGAAAGAGGTCTGAGACAATATGGAGACTCTGTGATATCTCCGTCTTCAGAAAAATTGCACCGAGGCGTACAGGCTTGAGAAAAACAACGAATGGAAGATCATCCTCAGTCACTGGTGGCTTACAAAACCACCCCTGTCATAATGCTCCGCGTGGGCAACATCGAGAAAAGCACTGACGCCGTCTCGGGCGCATCGCCACGCAAGGCAAAAGAGGAGATCGTCAACTGGGTCAGGT
>CAZEYY010000245.1:0-2092 GCA_964516485.1 uncultured Rikenellaceae bacterium | reverse complement strand
GCAAAAATAGCTTATATAATCTAATCACCAAAATATTTTGTATAATTATTTGTTTATCTGTTAGCCGGTGACCGGAAACCGGTAGCCGGCTAACAAAATATTCCTAATTTTGTCCTTCTTATATGTTATTAACTCAAAAACAGATACAACAATGCCACGAGTATTCAAAGCCACTGAGATAGAAAAAGAAGATAAGGAAGTAAAACGCGATTATCTCGACAGACACATGCCACATGTTTTCTGCCCCGATGAAGTTAAAAGGGGAGATAAATTTGAAGTTAAGATCAGACTTGGAGAAGAATATGTTCATCCTGATGATGCTGACCATTTTATAAGTGTTATCCAGCTCTGGAACAGGGAGACACTGCTTGCAGAAGCAAGATACACTGCCGGTGTTTACGGACACAAGCCAAATCATTTTGAAATTGACTTCTATATTGTTGCACCGGAAGTCTCAATGAACCTTTCTGCAATGGCCGTCTGTACAAAACATGGTTTATGGCAAAGTGAAGATAAAGCAGTAAAAGTAATTTAAGCGCTATCCGGTCACCGGTTACCGGTAGCCGGAAATTATTATCTTTGCTGGCTGTAATAATCTGTCATGGCAAAAAGTGAGAAGAAAAAGCGCACCTGGCGCGATAAATACAGATTTTCTGTTGTCAATGACTCCACATTCGAGGAAGTATGGAGAGTGAGAATGACACAGTATTCTGCTTTTATCATGATAACTTTCCTCGTTCTTTTTATTGTAGGTGCTACTACGTCTCTTATTGCATTCACTAATCTGCGTGAATTCATACCGGGATATCCTGATGTCACTATGCGCCGGAATATACTCCTCAGTGCAATACGCCTCGATTCACTTGACAGAGAACTTGCATTACGCGATAAATATTTCGCAAATATAAGTGCAATAATACAGGGCAAAACTCCTTCAGAAATAATTGTAAAACAGGATACTACAAAGAATTACAGGGATATAAGTTTCGATACCTCACCTGAAGATGCCGCACTCAGAACTAAAATAGAGCAGGAGGAACAATTCAACCTTACACTCGGTCCTTCTTCTCATGAAACTGTGACCGGACTTGCAGGGATGCATTTTTTCCCTCCGGTAAAAGGCATTATATCAGGGCGGTATGATGTCAGAACCAAACATTTCGGAACTGATATTGTAACAAAACCAAAAGCCGTTGTGTCAGCAGCCCTCGACGGCACTGTTATATTTACAGGCTGGACTATGGAAACAGGTTATGTTATTGAGGTGCAGCATTCAAATAATGTTGTTACGATCTACAAACACAATGCAAGTTTGTTAAAGGAGTCAGGGGATCTTGTCAGGGCAGGAGAGGCTATCTCTGTAGTTGGTGACTCCGGTGAAATGTATACTTCAGGTCCGCACCTGCACCTGGAGATCTGGTATAAAGGCAATCCTCTCGATCCGGAAAAGCATATTCTGTTCTGAACCTGATAACTATGGCAGAAAGAATAGCAATATTAGGATCTACGGGATCTATTGGTTCACAAACACTTGATGTTATTTCAGCATTTCCTGAACGTTTCAGTGTTGAGGTCCTAGTAGCAGGAAATAATCATGAGATTCTTACAAGGCAGGCATTGAAGTATCATCCCGACATTGTTATAATAGGCAACAAGGATCATTATGGGGAACTTAAGGAAAGTCTGAAAAATACTGATATAAAGGTTTATGCCGGCAGTGATGCTGTGGAACAGGTTGTTACATCTTCTTCTGTTGATGTTGTCCTGGCTGCAATTGTAGGGTATTCAGGACTCAGGTCAACAGTAGCTGCTGTAAAAGCAGGCAAAAAGGTTGCCCTCGCAAACAAGGAAACTCTTGTTGTTGCCGGGGAACTGATTGAAAAACTCACAAGGGAATACGGCAGCAGGATACTTCCTGTTGATTCTGAACATTCAGCAATTCTGCAATGTCTGACCGGTGAAGCCGGAAATCCTGTAGAACATATTTCGCTTACTGCCTCAGGAGGTCCTTTCCTGAATTATACTTATGAACAGATCGAGTACATAACTCCTAAACAGGCACTTAAGCATCCCAACTGGGATATGGGCAGCA
>CAZEYY010000244.1:0-2157 GCA_964516485.1 uncultured Rikenellaceae bacterium | reverse complement strand
TTACAGCCTTTACAGCCTTTACAGCCTTTACAGCCTTTACAGCCTTTACAGCCTTCTCTAAGCTTCTTCATGCTCCGTACGCTTTATTATTTCATTCTGAAGATCCTCCCCCAGATCATTGAAATAATCACTGTAACCTGCCACCCTGACAATAAGGTCGCGGTAACGTTCCGGATGTTTCTGTGCATCACGGAGAGTATCTGCATTGACAACATTGAATTGTATGTGGTGCCCGTCAAGGCTGAAATATGACCGTATAAGAGCCGTCAGATTTCTGTAACTATCCTCATCCTCAAAAAATGAAGGAGAGAATTTCTGGTTCAGTAGTGTTCCGCCTGTCCTCAGATGATCGATCTTTGATGCTGATTTAATTACAGAGGTTGGCCCCCTGTGGTCAGCGCCCTGGAAGGGTGAGATACCCTCGGAAAGAGGTAGTCTGCTGTTCCTGCCATCTGGCGTTGCACCAGTCACACTGCCAAAGTACACATGTGAAGTTGTCGGCAGCATATTTATCCTGTGAACACCTCCCCTTGTATTCGGCCTCCCGTTAACTGAATCATAATAAATCTCAAACACTGCAACTGCCTGCTGATCTGCATAATCATCATCATTGCCATATTTAGGCGTTTCATAAATCAGGTCGTGCTGTATATTCTCATAGCCGGCAAAATCCGACTCCAGTGCATGAATCAGTTGCGGCCAGGTAAATTTCTTCTCATCGTAAATATTGTATCTGATTGAGGTAAGCATGTCGGTTATGCTGCCAAGCCCCACGCCCTGAATATATGAAGTATTGTATCTGGCCCCTCCGGAATTGTAATCCTTTCCGTTATAAATGCAATCCTCAACAAGTAATGAAAGGAAGGGCACGGGAAGCCATGTGGCAAATTGTTTTTCGATAACATTATTCCCTCTGATCTTGATATCGGCAAAATATCTTACCTGCACCTGAAATGCATTCATCAGTTCTTCAAAGCGCTTATGATCAGCTGCATATCCTGTTTCAGGTCCTACCTGCCTGCCTGTTCTTTTGTCAAAGCCGTTATAAAGTGTAAGCTCAAGAATCTTGGGCAGATTGAAATAACCTGTAAGCCAGTAGGCCTCTGTGCCAAATGCTCCGGTCTCCACACAGCCTGATGCTCCTCCATTGCGGGCATCGGTAATATTCTTGCCCTGCCTGAGGAGTTCGGAGATAATTGCCTCGGTGTTGAAGCAGGATGGCTGTCCGAAACCAGTCTTAATAATGTCAAGAGCACTGTGTATGTAACTGTCCGGATTCTTTTTGCTGATCTGAACCATTGAACTTGGCTGAAGCAGCCTCATCTCCCTGATCACATCGAGCAGTATATATGACATCTCATTCACAGCATCAGTTCCGTCAGCTTTTACACCTCCAAGGTTTATGAGGCAGAAATCAGTGTAAGTGCTGCTTTCATTCGCAGTTACTCCCATCTTGGGAGGTGAAGGATGGTTGTTGAATTTCACCCAGAAGCATCCCAACAGGTCCCACAGCTTTTCCTCATCAAGTGTACCTGCCTCAGTCTCCTTCATGTAAACAGGATACAGATGCTGGTCGAGTCGACCAGGATTGAAGGAATCCCATGGATTGAGTTCTGTAATTACCCCGAGATGTATAAACCAGTAATGCTGAAGCATTTCATGAACAGTTTCGGGGGCGTGGGCAGGAACCTTACGACAGACCATTGCCATTTTAAGAAGTTCTTTTTTCCTTTTGTCATTCTGCTCCCTCGCTGCAAGTTTCTCAAGCTCGCAGGCATGGCGGTTCGCATACATAATAATTGCATTGCAGGCAATATCCATAGCCTTAAGCTCTTCATGCCTCTCAAAAGCCTGAGGATCTGTAAAATAATCAATTTTGTCAATTGCCTCCCTGATCTCTTGCTTAATATCGTGGAATCCTGTCCTGAACATTTTATATCCCAGCACAGTATGCCCCGGCGCCCGCTGCTCCTGAAACTCAGTGAATATACCGGCATTATATGCAAGTATCCATTCTGACGTCATGTTGCTCATTAGCCTGTCGCGGTTGCTTTTCCCTGTCCAGTATGGTATTATTTCCTTTTCATAAACGGCCTTCACCTCTTCATCAACCTTAAAAGAAACTTTCTCCCTTGAATTGAGAACCTCCAGATCATT
>CAZEYY010000243.1:0-2191 GCA_964516485.1 uncultured Rikenellaceae bacterium | reverse complement strand
TTCATTACAGGATCTTTCCCGAAAACATGGAGAAGAACTTCGAGAAAAGGATGATAGACAAGTTCATACCCTACGGAGGCAGGATGAATACGGGCTTCCATTCAACACTCTGCCTCATGAAGGAACTGTCGGATAGGGGATATGCCGACAAAGCCTACCAGCTGCTCGAAACTTCTGAGTTTCCGTCATGGGGTTATTCAATAGCCCAGGGGGCAACATCGATCTGGGAACGGTGGGACGGCTATGTTAAAGGCCGCGGCTTCCAGGGTGCCGGAATGAACTCATTCAACCACTATGCCTTCGGCGCTGTGGGTGAATGGATGTATGAAAACGTCCTTGGTATTCATCCTGATAATTCTGCCCCCGGTTTCAGACACTTCATACTTAAACCACTGCCCGGAGGCTCTCTCACCTGGGCAAAGGGGAGCTTTGACTCCTTCTCAGGAAAGGTTGAAACTGCCTGGAAAAAAGAAGGAAACAGTTTTGAGTATAATTTTTCAGTTCCGCCGAATACTTCTGTAACACTTTATTTACCTGCTAAGGAACAAGGTAAAGCTTCCGTAAGACCTGAAGAGGACGGAGGTGAATTTAAACATACAAGATATCAGGATGGTTATGAAGTATTTGAAGTGAAACCCGGCAGATATACCGCATTATCAGAATTATGAAAAAGATTCTCTGTATCGGACTTGTACTGGTATTATTTTCAGGTTGTAATAAAAGAAACAGCAATTCTTCTGTTAATAAAATAACAGTACCTGACAGCATAATGCTGAATATTTACAACGAGATTAAAACACCATACAAATACGGTGTTATAATTGAACAGCCCGATTCAGGGAAGCTTGTCGACTCTCCTACAATTTACAGGGAAAAGGGAAAATGGTACATGACCTATATTATTTTCGATGGTCAGGGTTATGAAACCTGGCTCTCTGAAAGTGATGATCTCCTGCAGTGGAAGTCACTGGGAAAAATCCTTTCTTTTTCTGAAAATACCTGGGATGCAAACCAGAAAGCCGGCTATCCGTCACTAATTGATATTGAATTGGGCGGCTCATACGAAATGAAAAAATACAATGAAAAATACTGGATGTCATACCTTGGAGGAAAAACCGAGGGATATGAAGCCGGTATGCTGAAAGTCGGAATCGCAAATTCAGTATCAAATGTCACTCCTGCTGAATGGGACAGAGTCACTTCACCTGTTATGACTCCCGAGGATAAGGATGCCCGGTGGTTCGAAAAAGGTACAATTTTTAAAAGTCACATTATTCATGACAAAGCTGAAATAACGGGTTATCCCTTCATAATGTACTACAATGCTGCAGGTGATACTGCACGGTTTGAAAGCATCGGAATGGCTGTGTCAGATGACATGGTCACCTGGAAAAGGCTCGGGAATGATCCTGTTGTTACAAGACATAAAGGAATTTGCGGCGATGCCCAGATCGTCAGGATAGGAGATGTTTATGTTATGTTCTATTTCGGGGCTTTCTGGAAACCAGGCGCCTTTGAAAGGTTCGCATGCTCATACGACCTGACAAACTGGACAGAGTGGACAGGGGATGATCTTATCGCCCCGTCGGAAGAGTATGACAGCACCTATGCCCATAAGCCCTGGGTGATTAAATGGAACGGTGTTGTTTACCATTTTTATAACGCAGTTGGCAGCAGGGGAAGGGTTATAGCTCTGGCTACATCAAAGGATCTGAAAAAATGAATTATCTTAGTTGATATTTCAAATCACAGCTCTCATGATAAGCCGCAGGGATTTTTTCAGGAACAGCGCCATAGCTGCTGCAGGACTAACACTCACAGACAAGGTAAATGGCCTCCTGCCGGCGGAAGAAGAAAACAACTTTTCCTTTGATGTTGTAAAGGAAGCAGCCAGATACAGGAAGATTGATGCTCACGAACATGTAGGTCTGAGCGGCACTCTTGAATACCAGCTGGGCATGGCAGACAGGTTGGGAATTAATAAACTGGTTGTATCAAAAATTATTTCAGCTGATTCAAATTCAAAAGCAACGCCTGATGAAGTACGTGCCTGCAACGATTCAGTACTTGAGGTCATGAAGAAATACCCTGACAGGTACCTCGGTTGGTGTTTTGTGAATCCTCAGTATACAAAAGAATCGCTTGAAGAAATAAACAGGTGTACCGGAGAAGGTATGATAGGTCTTAAGGT
>CAZEYY010000242.1:0-2206 GCA_964516485.1 uncultured Rikenellaceae bacterium | reverse complement strand
TTACAGCCTTTACAGCCTTTACAGCCTTTACAGCCTTTACAGCCTTTACAGCTTCAAATTGTCAATGCCGAAGGGAGCACGTTGTTCACGGCGAAGCATGGAGTTGGCTTCATCACTATTTGTAAACTGCTCATTTTCAGGGCTCCACTTAAGAATACCTGGAACTTTCATTGCAATATGGCTTATCAGACACAGAGAGCAGGCCCTGTGACCCATCTCTGCTGTTGATATTGGTTGTTCCCTGGTCCTGATGCAATCGAGCCAGTTTCCATGGTGCTCGGTTGTCATATACAGGTGTATCTCATTATCCTTAATAGCTGAGTCAAGAACTGCAGGATTGCCTGCCTCGAGCTTAGGGGTACCAGCATGTGTAACAAAGATCCAGCCCTTGTCACCCTCATACTTAACACCATAAGGATAACCGGTTCCGGCATAGAGTGTTATACCATTGTTATATTCTGCCTTCATCATGAAGTCTTCATGAACGTTCCATATTCCTTCGCGCGGGAACTGTGCAACTGCCTGTACTGATACAGGTCCGGTAAGTTCAGTATCCATACCCCAGGCGCTGTAATCAAAGAAATGTGAGCCCCAGCCGGTTATCATTCCGGCACCAAACTGCTCATTCCTGAGCCATCCGGGCCGTGAATAATCATTCTGAGGATGGACCCTCATCTCATGATAGAAAACCTCCGGTGTTGATCCCAGCCAGGTGTTGTAATCGAAGTTCGCGGGCACAGGCTGTGGCTTAACAACTTCACCGGGAGGATCTCCGGGCATACCTATCCTGACAGTATGAAGCCTCCCTATCCTGCCATTGCGTACAAGCTCAGCAGCCCGTCTGTACCGTGGTTCAGAGGAGCGGCACTGAGCTCCAACCTGAAGGATGACATTCGTCTTCTTAACTGTATCACTCAAAATTCTCCCTTCACTTATTGTTAAGGTAAAAGGCTTCTGTATATAGATATCCTTTCCTGCAAGAGCTGCTTCAACGGCAGGCTGCGCATGCCAATGATCAGGGGTACAGATAAGAACTGCATCAATGCTTTTATCGGCTATCAGCTCCCTGTAATCCCTGTACATTTTCACATTTACAGAGCCCGGCTTTCCAGACTTTGCATTATATGAATCCTCAATGAACTTCTTTCCGTCAGCCATCCTCCTGCTGTCGAGGTCGGAAACTGCAACAACCCTTGCCGAATCATATTTCAGTATCTCCGGAAGGTTATGCTCACGTGCAATCCTGCCGCAACCTATAAGTCCGATATTTACCTTGTCGTTAGGTCTGAAAGATCTGAACACGGAACCGGGGATCAGTTCAGGAAGCACAAAAAGGCCTGATGAAAGGGCCAGTGAATTGTTTAAAAAGGCTCTTCTTTTCATATCGGGATATTTTTATTATGACAGTTTTGAAGCTGCATGTTCATCAAGGTACAGTACAGCATTATTATGTCGTCTCAGGACACTTGCAGGGCAAAATTCGGCGATTTCTCCGTTCAGGGCATTAGAAACCGCTTCAGCCTTTCTGAGATCAGGCACTGTACAGCAGATAAAACGGCTGTTCATTATTGCTGTAACAGTCAGGGTAACAGCCTTTAGCGGAACCTCCTGAATAGTTGCATACCAGCCCTCTCCCACCTGCTGACGCCTGCATGCCTCATCTAGCTCAACAACTTTAAGGTATTCCGTGTCATTAAAATCAGCTACTCCCGGATCGTTGAAAGCGATATGTCCGTTCTCTCCTATTCCTATGCATGCAACGTCAGGTGAATAATCAATCAACAGTTTTGCATACCTCTTTATTTCTGAACCGATATCCGGTGAATCACCATTAATATAATAGGTATGTCGTGGGTTAACCTTTTCAGCAATCCTCTCCCTTAGGAACTTCCTGAAGCTTGCCGGGTGATCAGCACCTATGCCAATATATTCATCAAGGTGAAAGACATTTATCCGGCTCCACTCAATATCTTTCTCCAGCAACTCATCATGAAGCGGATACTGTGAAGCACCTGTTCCTATAATTATATTCGCCATTCCTTTTTCAGCGATGGCATTTGACAGATGTTCATAGACATCAGCTGCGGCTGCGGCTCCCATCTGAGCTGCATCCTGGAAGATCTCAACCTTGAGCTTATCCCTTGTAAATGTTCTCATTACATTATGCCTCAAAAACCTGTTTCCCTCCAACAACAGTCTTTTGTAT
>CAZEYY010000241.1:0-2241 GCA_964516485.1 uncultured Rikenellaceae bacterium | reverse complement strand
GAGGTTGTCCTGATCCTCTGTGCCATTTGTAAGCCAGTTCCCTTTTGAACAACAGTTTCCCAAAACCTTCAAGATAACCTGTTATTATTTTGGTCTCTTCATTGACCGTGCATCCCGAAATCCAGAAAAGAGTGATGATTAGAAAGATACAACGCCTCATCTGATCAAAGCTTTTCCAGTTTAAACAACCTGAATCTCATGAAATCCTCATCGAAATCCGGATTATTGGGATGGTCCTCTGAAATGTAAAGGCCATCAGGGGTGATAAAAGAAAACTGGAATGAATATGTATTGTCAGGCAGAAACACTTCTCCCATATGTTTAAAATCTTTGTTTAAAATCAGGATAAAACAATCAGGATATTGTAATTTCAGAAAGAGATTTCTCCCTGCATCCGGATTTTCATTCCGTTTCATGTAAAAAATATAATAGCAATTACGGTATTTGTCATAGAAAATATCCCTTAGCATGTCATGTGTAAGTGTATTCATTAAAGCACCTGTCATATCGTATCTGTACTTAAATGCATCTCCATTCAATTTGAGTTTGTAGTTACTTTCAATTCTTACTTTTCTAAATGACTGATTGTCAACCGGGACAAACAGATCAGTCAGAGTTGAGAAATGATAGACAAAAAGCCCATCTTCATTAATCGTTCTCATTACGTTTGGTGATTCCCAAACTTCTTGTCCGACCATCTCTGCAGGATAAACCAGTGGTAAAGTATAACTTATCCCCGTCTCTGTGTTCAACGCAACATTAAGGAATGTTTCTTGGCGCTTCTCTTCTGTGAGTATTCCATTGGCCTCCTCTGACATGTGGGATTGCAAGTAATAAATTGTATTGCCTAGTTTATACGGTCGCGCACCAATCCATGGTGGAGTGGGAACGAAACTTCGACCATTAATATCCTCACGATATGACATCTCCTTTAAAATTTTCCCCTTGCCGTCTGATATACCAACAGACATTTCACTATCGCAATCCACAATTAATGAATCAAGAGTTTCTATAAAGAAATTTGAGACCCTTCCAAAAGCTTTAGGGCCATCCTGAAAGAACTGAAGTTTCCTGGATACTGTACCTGAATCAAGGTTGTAAATCTCAATTCTGTTTCTTTCAAAATTCAGTATTCCAAGGTAGTTAACCCCGTCCAGGAGGACATACTGAGAATAAAAAACAAAATTTTTAGTTTGGCTGCCTATTGGAATTTCCAACGGCTTATCTACCGGTTCAAGTGTGTAGTGTTCCTTGTAGATATCTGGGTTTTTGCAACCCAAAGGAATCAGCATCAGGAGCATTAAAAACAGAGTATGTCTATCCACGGAAACAGGTTCTGATGAATTATTGGGATAATTGCATTCGTTGGGGCTGAAATCTTACATATTATTCCTCAACAACAATTAAGGCATCACATAAAGATCCTGCAGGACAATTGGCAAGAAGACAATAGATTTCTCCATACCGGCAATGGCAAACACTAAAATACACAAACAATTTACACTGTTCATCCGCAGATGCTAACTCAGGAGTTGTAGAAACATACATCTCTTCTACTTTGCCCTTGTTGCTGATTATGCTGAAATTCATTAAGAGAAGAAGAGCCACAGCTCCAATCACTGAGATAATCTTAATCTTTTTCATAACCAGTTAAATTTTAGTCCGACAATAGAAAACATTTGTATCAATTCAAAATTAACCCTTTAAGAAGTCCGTGTCAATACTCCCCGACATGAACGACATGTTTTTGGCGCGAACGACAGAAAATCGGCATGAACGACATAAAAGCGGCACGAACAACCAACTTCAAGCCAGGCGAAATAATCAGAAGTCTGATAACCAAGACTTATTTCATAATGTTAAATGCCTGACTGTCAGTTTACCTTTTCATAATTCTTTCCCAGCGTATCCTGCTCTTCTGTAGAGAAGACTGATCTCCTGAAAAGAGAACTCTTGTTGACTTCCCGATTATATGCGTTTCAGGAACAAAACCCCAGTGCCTTGAATCAGAGCCTGAGTAGAAGTTGTCTCCTGTCACGAAGTAATAGTCAAATGTGAAAACATAACATGACTGCTGTTCAATAGATGACAAATCACCTCTTGCCCTGACAGAGCTATCCATGCGAATTACCGGCTCATAGTGTCTGAGGTTTTCCTCAGGCAGATCAAGCGTGTCATTCCCTTAGAGTATAATCCCTGCAAATAACAGCAATACGGACAGTGCTTCTGCAAATCGCTTTA
>CAZEYY010000240.1:0-2273 GCA_964516485.1 uncultured Rikenellaceae bacterium | reverse complement strand
CTGAACATTGCTGTGGAACTTGATACAACAACTACTGCACTGACAGATCCTGACCTGATTCCGGCGCGGGAAGACAAAAAATGGAATGTATTCGAGGACAGACTTATAACACTGTTAAATATTAAATATGATAATCCTTATAAAGATATTGAATATGCTAAAGCTCTGTGGAAACTCGGAGCATACGATCAGGCATATTTTGACGAAATTGGTATTGCTTTCCGGAAACTTGGGATGAGATCCTCCGTGGCATCAGCATTGTGGAGATTAAAGTTTATGATTCAGGAGAAAAGCCAGAAAGAGCTAGAGCAACTCGTGGCAGAAAAAGGATGGCCTAAAATCAGAGAAGTCGGAAGTGAAGCTGCCATGGCTGCTTATCTTGTTGCCATGCATACAAATGACGGGAGTCAGAAGAAATACTTACAAATGATCTGGAAGAGTTGTGAAGAAAAAGAGCTTCCGTGGCAGAGATATGCAAATATTTATGACCGCTGTCTTTTTAATGAAAATAAGCCGCAGAAATACGGAACACATACAAGGTTTAATGAGCTGACCAGGTCGGAAGAGCTCTATCCGCTTGAAGATGAAATAAAAGTAGATGAATGGAGAAAAGAGCTGGGATTGGAACCATTGGCAGAATATCTGGGACGGTTAAATATAAAATATCAGCCAAAACAGAAATAGTATTTTAATGTCAGCATTGATATTTGCAAATGCCTGTGACAATTACAATCTCTTGCCGGTAAAAATTGATAACCCTGGGCCGGAATTAATATCATGACCTGTAAATAAATACAGCTATGACTGTTTCCCGGCAGAATATTGTAATGGAGACTGGCCTCAACACATAAGCCCTTCCTTTCAATCCAAATCCTGTATATTTGTCCATTATCTCAGATGCTGATGAAACAGAAAGTCCTGAAAAAACAACATATCTCCAAGATGTGTTTTGTATGTGGTGAGAAGAACGACTTCGGGCTGCACGCCAATTTCTACGAAACCGACACAAACGAGCTGGTTGCATTAATAAAGCCCTCTGATCAGCATCAGGGATATCCGGGCAGGATGCATGGAGGCATCGCAGCCACTATTCTTGACGAAACAATCGGGAGATCCGTTTGTAATGGTAAAGATGAGCAAATATGGAGTGTGACACTGGAATTGAAAACTAAATTCAGGAAGCCCATACCTCTTGGACAGGAATTGAAAATTATAGGACGGGTGACAAGCGAAGGGAATCGTTTTTTTGAAGGCACAGGAGAAATTGTGCTCCCAAACGGGGAGATTGCCGTATCAGCCGAAGGAAAATATATGAAGGCTGATATCAACAGAATTTCCAGTGGATCGTTTTTATCTCAGGATGACTGGTTCCTTGCCGAAAGCCCAGATGACCCGACTGAAATTGAAATACCCGGCTAATCAACTTTTCATTCGCCGGTTTTCTGAACATCCTGCCAGTCGAAATATCATGTAGCTTAATTTGATCCGGGATTATTATTATCAAAGAGCCGGTTTGAGTCCTTCCAAGCGAACGGTCCAACTGCCATCATCAGGAAAACCCGGAGCATTTTTATCCGGTGCGCCATCCCAGCCTGCAGCCATCATGGCCACGGCATAAAGGAGCCCTCCGTTACCGGGTAAATACGGGCAGGGGCCGCCATGTCATTTCAATGTGGAACTACCCCTTCCAGGGATCCAAATCCATCAGCCCGGCTTTTGCAATAAGGCAAATATCAGGTTAAAATATTTATTGGCTTATATCTGATTTTTTTTCTGCGGTCCAAATTGATGTTTATTTTTGCCAGATTTGTTTTCAGAAATATGCAAAATAAGGACGATCAGACTTCCGCAGCGTTAGCCGGCGATATAGCAGGTAAAACAGTATTTTCAATTTTAATCTCCATCAGCATCTCCCATCTTCTTAACGACACAATTCAGTCCCTTATTCCTTCAATATATCCGATAGTCAAGGAATCTTATAACCTTAACTTCTCACAAATTGGGATCATTACCCTTGTATTTCAGTTGGCAGCCTCTTTTTTTCAGCCGCTTATCGGATTTTATACTGATCGTAAACCGCAGCCTTATTCACTTGCTGTTGGGATGGTTTTTACACTCTCGGGATTAATCCTTCTTTCTCAGGCAAAGAATTATCCTTTGCTTTTAGTCTCGGTAGCTATTATCGGAACAGGATCGTCTGTTTTTCATCCTGAAGCATCGAAGGTTGCATACATGGCTTCGGGCGGCCGCAGGGGACTGGCCCAATCCATTTT
>CAZEYY010000239.1:0-2335 GCA_964516485.1 uncultured Rikenellaceae bacterium | reverse complement strand
TAATTATCAGTCGAATATAAATATTTATCAATACTTAGGTTGACGGCTATGCCCCAAACCCCTCCCCCGGTGTGGGAGGGGCTTTAACCACGAAAAATGTGTTTGATCTTCCCCCTCTCACGCCGGGAGAGGGGGAATGAGGGGGTGAGGTCGTTAAAGAGAAAAAGAAAATATAATACAGAATATGGCCTTCAAAAAACATAAAACAGCGACACCCAATAAGATCCTAATTATCGCCGACGATCTCACAGGTTCTGTTGATACGGGTGTGCAGTTCAGGAAAAGGAAACTGAAGACTGTTGTCATTACAGGAAGTGAAGACATGGAAAAAAGCTTCAGTGGAGCTGATGTTGTTGTGGCAGATCTTGAGAGCAGATTCGATGATAAGATCACTGCCTACACAAAAGCCTTTGAAGCAGCAGCTACAGCAAAATCACTTAATATCAGCCATTTTTACAAGAAGCTTGACTCCACAATGAGGGGTAATCCCGGAGCCGAGATATCTGGTATCATGGATGCACTGGATATAGCTGTCACTTTCCTGGTCCCGGCACTCCCGCTCTACGGACGAACAACAAGAGACGGAAAAGTTCTTGTAAACGGCATACCGCTTGCTGAAACACTTTATGCAAAAGATCCCAAAAATCCTGTTAATGAGTCATATATCCCGGCAATTCTCTCTGAGCAAAGTGACAAGAAGATCGCTGTCATTGATCTGGAAACATTACGCGGAGGAACTGATATCCTGGAGCAGACTTTATCCAGGCTCATAAAAAAAAGTACAAGGATCATTGTTATTGATGCTGAAACAGATAGTGACCTTTCTCTTATAGCCGGTTTAATCTCAAACAGGAAAGACAGAAAACTGTTTGCAGGTTGCTCAGGGCTTGCAGAAAAACTTGCACCACTTCTTGTTGATAACAAGAAAAATAAAAGCAATATAGTCTTTGCAGGCAGTGTTAATAAAATAACAGCAGATCAGCTTATTTTTGCTACCGGAAAATTACAGGTCAGCATTACTGACATCAATCCTTTGAAGGTTATTTCAAAGAAAAATATTAAAGAAAAAAAGAGGATCCTTAAGCTTGCTTCAGAAGCAGTAACTGCCGGCAACGATCTCATAATCAGGAGTGCGGCATCAGAAGAAGCAGTTAAGGAGACACTTGAAAAAGGAAGAAAAAAGGGTCTGGAAGATTTCAGGATCAGTGACCTGATTGCAGAGTTTATCGGTGAGCTGGCTGCAGATATTATCAGGAAGAATAAGTTAAACGGTATTGTGCTTACCGGTGGGGATACAGCTATAAAAACACTTAAACACCTCAAGGTGAACAGTATCGCAATTGAAGGTGAAATAGTTCATGGCATTCCTTATGGGCAGCTGAACAGAAAAAGATTCAGGGACCTTAAAGTCGTGACAAAAGCAGGAGGCTTCGGCTCTCAGGATGCCATTGTCCAAATTCTTAATTTTCTCAGGAATGAATAAAGCAGTGCTTGGCATTACAATGGGTGATCCCTCAGGGATAGGACCTGAGATAATAATCAAAAGCTTCGCGCATGAGAACATCGCGGATAATAACATTGTTGTGATCGGCGATTTCGGAGTGATGCAGGCAGCCTATGATCTCGTGAAACCATCTTCATTCCGGCTTAAAAGGATAGAAAAGATCGCGGAATCAGAATTCTGCAAAGACACACTGAACATTCTTGATCTTAAGCTGATTAAGAATGGTGAATTGCAACTCGGAAAAGTAAATGCCGCATCAGGTGAAGCAGCTTTTTCAGCACTTAAAACTGCAATTGTATTGGCAAACAGGAAGGAGATCAGCGCAATTGCCACGGCACCTCTTAACAAGGAGGCAATACACCTTGCCGGTCATAAGTATGCCGGTCATACAGAGATACTTGCAGAGCTGACTGGCACAAAAGATTATGCCATGCTTCTGTACGACAGAAAATTAAGTGTAATTCACGTCTCAACTCATGTTTCACTACTTGAAGCTGTTACGGGGCTCAGGAAGGAAAAGATTGAAACAGTAACCTTGCTCGCTTACAAGGCAATGAAAGTACTGCTTGGAAAGCCTCCGAAGATTGCCGTTGCCGGACTTAATCCTCATGCCGGTGAGAAAGGATTATTCGGAAATGAGGAAATAAGGGAGATTATTCCTGCCATCAATAAACTGAAAACTAAAGGCTTGAATATTGAAGGTCCTGTACCTCCTGACACTGTCTTTCTTCAGGCAGTAAACGGGAAATATGATATTGTAGTTGCAATGTACCACGATCAGGGACATATTCCTCTTAAACTCCTGGGCTTTAATACGGGAGTCAATATAAC
>CAZEYY010000238.1:0-2336 GCA_964516485.1 uncultured Rikenellaceae bacterium | reverse complement strand
GAAGGGCTGATTATAGCAATGTCGCTCTATGTTGCATTTTCAATAGGTTCAAATAATGTAGCAAATGCTTCAGGTCCAATTGCAACAATGACAATCAATGAACTCAATCTGGCAGGTGACAAGAATTTTTTACTGATTCTCATCCTGTCCACCCTGCTTATTGCTCCCAATTTTGCAATAGGCAGTTCAATATTCGGGAACAAGATACTCAGGAATACAGGTAAGGAGATAGTCCTCTTCGGGAAATTTGAAGCTGTAATTATTGCATTTGTTTCGGGTAGCCTGTTACTTTTTGCATCCCTGTCAAAAGGAATTCCCACCTCACTTGTTCAGCTTAATGTTGCCTGTATCCTGGGAATAGGTGTTGCCAAATTAGGTCCGCGCAATATCTTCAGGAAAACCGAAGTAAGAAAATTCTTCTTTATGTGGATAATATCACCTGCTGTAGCCTTCGGACTTACATTGCTTCTGACCTGGATTGCTGACAGATCAGGTTTCCTGGGCTGACTTGCGCTGAGTTATTGTATTGATATGAACAGGCAGGCTACACTATAGTTTTGCCTGTTTTTCAAGATACTCAAATCTCTTTTTTACTTTTTCAATATAATCCGGAGAATAAGGCATCTTATCCTTGCTTGTTTTTTCAAAAAACAGCCTGTAGTATTTCAGTGCATTTACATTATCACTGAGCTTATCATCATAAATGTTTGCAATCATTAAGAGTATTCCGGGCATGCTGCTGATGTTATATGAATTTTTGTAACTCTGAATTGCATCAGCATTATAATCAGCTTCATATTGCGACAACCCGCACTGGAAATAAGTGTTGCCAAGCTGTACATAAAGCGGCTGCAGAATCTTAACCGCTTTTTTATAGTATACTGCACTCATCTTGGGATCACCCTCCTTAAGATAACATTGCCCCAGGTAGCTGCATGTCTCATAATCAGTTGTGTCGGCCTTGTGTGCAAGCAACAGGTAAGGAATTGCCCTTCCTGGTTCCAGATTATATGAGTAGCCAATACCAACTCTTTTAAGATAAAGTTTTGAAGTATCGCCTGATGCAAGAATAAGCAGATAATCATCCATTGCCCTTTTTGTATAATTTTTCATAAAGTATAACTGCGCACGACGTTCATAAAGATCCATATCAGCCGGATCAATCTTCATACCCCTGCCAAGAAGTGTAACGGCAGTATCCCAGCGTGAGGTTGAAGCATACAGATATGAGAGGTTTTTCAGGGCAGATGTATTGTTTTTATTTATGTCCAGCGATTTGCTGAAAAGGTACAGTGAACCAGTGAAATCACCCTTCCGGAGAAGAGCAAAAGCAGTTTTGTCGAGATAAGTACAATTAAGTGAATCTGTTGCAAGAAATCTCTGATATATGGGCAGAGCAGAATCATATCTGCCAGCCTGCATATAAATGTTTGTCAGGTAAAATGCATACTGCCAGTTCAGTGTATCCTGTGATAATAATCTTCTGAACATGGGCTCTGCCAGTTTCATTTTTTCATCAGCAAAATAACTTCGTGCCAGCCTGTAGGAGTAAACTGCATTTGCCGTATCGAGGCTGTAAGCAAGACGGAAAAATTCAACAGCCTTTTTTTCCTCCGGAATGTTTTGCCAGGCAAGTCCCATGCGGTAACAGAGAGCCGGGTTAAGACTATCGATATGCAAAATCCGGGTACAGGTATCAATTACAAGTCTGTATTCTTCCCTGACAAGCAAACTGTCGAGATACCTCAGTGTGTCTGATTCCTGCCCTGTTATTATCACGGATGTCAGGATCAGATAAAATGAAATAATAGCTTTTTTCATATCCCGTTTTCTCTCGTTATCGAATAATTCTATGGATTATTCATATAAAATTATAACGAAATACTTAGTTATGCAAATTAATCTCAGAATTTTTACAATTATTAAACCGCTACGCGATAAAATGTATTTAACGGGAATTTTCCTACAAGACCATATCGCCTACGGCGAATAGAATCCTGAAATAACAAGCATTTTTGACACATGGCTTATAGCCCGTAGGGCTTAAGGAATTGTAGCTGAAGGGTTAAAATTTTATATTATACCTCGTAGAGGTTAAACAGACACAGGTATCAGGATTCTCATACAAATCACAAAAAAGCCCCTGACGTTTATAATCAGGGGCAGCCATGAAAAGAATGTTCAATGCTTTTTTGGACAGTAAAAAAGCTTCTTCAAAGTTTTACAACTTTATAGACGTTTACGAGAGATCCCCGTGTAATTTTCATGAAATAAATGCCTGGTGTCAGGCTGTTCAGGTCAAGGTTTGATTCAGATATTCCCTTATCAATAACAGC
>CAZEYY010000237.1:0-2404 GCA_964516485.1 uncultured Rikenellaceae bacterium | reverse complement strand
CGCCTGTGTTACTACAAATTATCAAAATAATGTTAATCATTACCGATAGTCATAAATAAAAAAAGGGTGCCCCTCTTGAGACACCCTCTTATAATATTTCAACTAATTAGTTTATTTCTTATCCCACCACAGTTTTGTGGTTGCCTTGTCACCATTAGCTGCAGTGCTTTCACCATTAAGAAGTGTGATGGCTTTGTCAACTTCAGCTTTGTTGTTTGTATACTCGTTTGTCCAGTAGGTAAGACGTACGGGAAGTGAAGTTTTATCCACATCCGGGTTTTCACTTTCGATACGATCGAAGAGTTTCGGGTAGTGAGTCCTTCTTCTTTCAGCATAAGCCTCCTGACTGTCAGGGAGAAGAGCAATCCATTTCTGGGTAATGATCTGCTCGAGCTGATACTCCTTGCTTGCTGCTGCATCGAATTTAACAGGAATTGTACATACCGGTACAGATGGTGTTGCCGGCAGAACAGTACTCTTGTCAATACCTGAAGTCATAGGAACAAGTGTACTTGTTGTATAAGGATCGCCTTTCAGGTTAACATCTGTAAGACCATTCTCAGCAAGTGATGTTGTAATACCCTGGTTATAGAGTGATTCAACAGTTCCTCCTCCCATGTTCCAGCCTTCAAGTACACCCTCTGCTCTGAGGAAGTAACCTTCAAAAGCTCTCATAACATACCATTTCGGACCAGCTGCACCAACTACAGTGTAAGGTGCTGAATGATCAGAACCAAGTTCGTCAAATTTAAAGGTGCTCCTGTCAGCTTTTGTCTGGCCGTTCCTGACTCCTTCATAAGGGAAGCTAACGCCTGCCGGGTCATCAGTAGGATCGGGAGTTTTAGCAGGTGAGAAATAAGCTTTAGCCCTTGGATCGAGATAACCTTTAAGAATACTTTCCATATCTGCGCTCATCCTGTATTCTGCCCATGGGCTGATGATGTTATAAGGGTTCTGGAAGTCGGTTGATGTTGTGATCCAGCCATTGTCAGCGTTGTCAGCAATTATACCTTCTGTTATAGCTTTCTCACACTGTGTTTTTGCAAGGGCAGCATCGACATATTTAACCCTCATGCCAAGCCTGAGCCTTAATGATGCACCGAATTTTCTCCATTTGTCATAATTTCCGCCATAGATCATGTCATACTTTGAAAGTGTGGCAGATGTTCCGCCGGCAACTCCTGACAGAAGAGTATTAGCTGAGTCTAGTTCTGCAAAGAATGCTTTGTATATATCCTGCTGTTTATCATAAGGAACAGTCTTCTGCATGTTACCATACTGTGAGTAAGGTATCGGACCGAGTGCGTCGGTGTACCTGTGGTAACTCCATACTTTCCAGATCTTAGCCATGCCAAGTTCACCTTTAATACCTGCTGTTCTTGCAAAATCCTCTGAATATTTAATCTGTGCAGCTTCACTGGCATAGAATGAGTTAAATGCGCCATTGAGCCAGCTGCCAACCATTACATACCTGTCAGACAGGAAGTTAGGAGTTGTTGTAGCCCAATAGTTGGCATATACGTCGAAATACAGCGAATGTAAAAGCTGCATCCCGTTACCTGCTGATTGCAGGTATGAAGTTCCCATAATTGACTTTTTAAACACGAAACCATAAGAAGGCTGGCCCAGGCTGGCAAGGGTAAGAGCCTTGGGATTTGTGTTTATATCATTAAACTCTTTTGTACAACTGCTGAGAAAAACAGCAATCAACAAAACAATAAACAACTTTGTTAGATTTTTCATAGTTTATATTGCTTTACTTATTTTTATAATTAAAAGCCGAAGTTAAGTGATACCCCATAAGTACGTGTTGTAGGTAATGGGAAAGCGTTCTCACCCTCGTAGGTATTAGAAGTACCGATCATGATCTCCGGGTCGCAGTATTCAGCCTTGTTCTGGAAAAAGAAAAGGTTACGGCCAACAAGAGATACTCTTGCTGATCTGAAGAAAGTTTTCTGAACGAGTTCTTTTGGCATGTCATATCCAAGAACTATCTCTCTCATACGGATGTTTGATGCATCTCTGACAAAAGCTTCAGCGGTCGGGTTGTTCCTGCCACCAACGTTGTTCCAGAATGCTTCAGCATTTGTTGTTGCAGCATTTTCACCACCTGTAGGGGTTACACCCTTTTCATTTGTGAAAACATCCCTTCCGAAGAGGAGAGAACCAGCTTCCCTACCAATTGCTGTATAATCCTGGATACCGCTGCCTGCTGATATAGCTTCGGTGAATGCAATAAATGAACCACCCTGCCTGATATCAACAAGGAAGCTGAGGTTGAAGTTCTTGTATTTGAAGCTGTAATTGATACCGCCGAGCCAGTCGGGATTTAAGTATGAAACCCTGACAGACATACCGGTAGTGATCCTTGGAAGACCGTTTGACGGTTCAATTATAACGTTTC
>CAZEYY010000236.1:0-2441 GCA_964516485.1 uncultured Rikenellaceae bacterium | reverse complement strand
CCACCCATGTTATACATGGCTATACTGTTGAATCCCATCGTGTTCACGCTTTTTACAAAGCCTGCAGCAGTCTCATCAGACATTACCGAACCGCCACCCTGGTTCCACTGGATATGCAAACCGGGAAAACCGGCTTTTTTTACTTCCTCACGAAAATAATCAAGAGCCCGGCGTGCTTCTTCCTCACTGTTGTCAAAGCTTTCAACAAGCTTCCCTATACTGAATATTGAGAAAACAGGTTCTCCGTTGATCTTAAAATAATTAGGCTGCTTAAAATACTGGTTTATAATCCTGTCTACTATTATTTTGTAGTTATCCCAGTCAACTTTCGCATCCCACAGGATATCAGTATTGTCCTTGTACCTGTGAACATTCCAGTAGTTATATTTCACATCGTGGTTAGCCCACATTATGTAAAACTGCATTTTCCTGTTGTTCCGTGCTTTAAGGAAGCCATCATTAAGTGCGCTCTCAAGAAAGGGGCCTCCCTCATACCAGTACCAGTCGTAAACAAATACATTTACTCCATGATCAGTGGCAACATCTATCCACTTCTCAACAACTTTCGGGTCATTATCCGCTTCATAACCCCACAGAGGCTGCCGTGGCTGATAATGTCCGTCAAAACGCGGGTTGCCCTTTTTTATTACTTCCCATTCCCCGGTACCGTCAGGCCACAGCTTATCCCTGCCAAGGGGATCATTGTGGCATGAAGGCCAGATATATGCCGCCACATAATAGTTTTTCATGGCAGGTTTCTCTTCCTGCTGAGAAGTTTTATTGCCTGCTGAACATCCTGCAAACATTGCCGCTGCCAGCAGAACACTTAATCTGAATATTATAGATCTCATTGTAAAATTTTTAAATCAATTTAATGAATAAAATAATTTGCAGGACAAGATAAACAGAATATAATTTAAAATGAACCCGGCTTTGAAAGAGAAACGGCACTGATCATGTTCGCGGTGAGAAACAATACCTATTCACTTAATATTTTTTTGTACCTTTTCATCTTCATTATAAAATAATAACACCGGTAATGTCTGAAGAGATGGAGAAAAACGACAGCAAAACAAAAAATGGCAGTATTGCAGGCCTTGATGCCCGCACAGGGATGGATGTTGAATCTCTTAAACAGGCAATCACTGAACACCTGTTCTACCAGCAGGGAAGAAATATAGTGAACACCTCACTGAATGATCTTTACATGGCAGTGTCATTTACCGTCCGTGACAGACTTCTCCAGAAGGAACACAAAACGATGAATGCCGTTTTTGATGACAAAAATGTGAGGCTTGTCAGTTATCTGTCGGCAGAATTCCTGATGGGGCCTCATCTTGGTTCAAACCTTATTGCCCTGAATATTTATGATAACATGAAACGGGCTGTTGAAGAGCTTGGTTTCAGTATTGAAGAGATAATTGCACAGGAGGAAGAACCCGGACTGGGTAATGGTGGTCTGGGACGGCTCGCAGCCTGTTATATCGACTCTCTGGCTTCACAGCAGATACCGGCAATAGGCTACGGTATCCGCTATGAGTTCGGCATCTTCGACCAGGATATTGTTGACGGCTGGCAGGTTGAGAGAACCGACAAATGGCTTAAGAAGGGTAATCCCTGGGAAAGCATAAGACCGGAACTTGCTGTAAATGTGAATTTTGGAGGACACTCTGAAGCATATCAGAATTCCGAAGGCCGTACCTGCTTCAGGTGGAAGCCGGCATATAAAGTTACCGGAGTACCATGCGACACTCCGATTATGGGTTACCGGGTGAATTCATGCAACTTCCTCCGCCTGTGGAAGGCAGAAGCTGAAGAGTCCTTCGATTTCTCTTCATTCAATCTGGGCGATTATTACAAGGCTGTTGATTACAAGGTTAAGTCGGAGAATATAAGCAAGGTTCTGTACCCCAACGATGAGATGCATGAAGGGAAGAAACTGCGGCTCAAACAGCAGTATTTCTTTGTATCATGCTCTCTTCAGGACATGATGCGGGTGCACCTGAGGAATGATGGTAAACCTGAGGATTTTCACAAGCGGTGGGCCATTCAGCTGAATGATACCCATCCTTCAGTATCTGTTGCCGAGCTTATGCGCATACTTGTTGATGAGTACGATGTCGACTGGGATAAAGCATGGAACACCACTTGCAGGACATTCGGATATACAAACCATACCCTGCTGCCTGAAGCTCTCGAAAAATGGCCGGTAGGGCTCTTTTACTACCTGATACCCAGGGTGCTTGAAATAATCTATGAGATCAACCATCGCTTCCTGCAGGAGGTAAGCAGGCGCTTCCCCGGTGATGACGGCAAGCTGTCGAGGATGTCAATAATCGATGAGACCGGAGGGAAATTTGTAAGGATGGCTAACCTGGCCTGTGCAGGCAGCAATGCGATAAACGGCGTGGCAGCTCTCCATACCGATCTTCTCAAAGAGC
>CAZEYY010000235.1:0-2487 GCA_964516485.1 uncultured Rikenellaceae bacterium | reverse complement strand
GCCGTCGTCGGTAATGGTGATGCTGTAGCGGTGGTCCGGGCAGTGGAAGGCCACGGCCACCTGTCCAGCTTTGGAATGTTTGGCAACATTGTGCAGCGCCTCCTTCACCACCAGGAACAGGGTGCGTTTCAGTTCGGGACTGAACCTGAGTTCGGGCCTCTGACCGGGGAAGTCGAGCGTTACCTCAAAACCGGTGTCCTCGAAGAATTTTGCAATATAGGTTCTCAGGTAGGCAAAGAAGCCTTCGAGATTGTCCCTGTCGGGATTTACGGCCCATATGATCTCTCCCAGCCGGTCAACGGTCTCCCTAGATGAAGCTAGTATCTTCTCCAGCGCATTGTCGGCATCGGCAGGCTGCCCGTTTTTAGCTTTCTCCCTGGCCAGTTCGCTCAGCCAGGCAATGCGTGTAAGCCCCGAGCTGATGTCGTCGTGGATGTCCTGTGCAATACGCCGGCGGATAACCTCCGTTTCCTTCTGCTTTTCGGTCTCCACCAGTTGTGCCTGCATCTGCTTTAAGTCATCGAGGGTTTCGGCCAGTTTGGTGTTCTTATGGTTCAGTTCCTTGTTTGCCCACCGGATGTTACTGTTCAGTTCCTGCTGTTTCAGGTTCGACTTCCGCTGGTTGCGGTAGTTGCGGAAAATGAGGAATATGCTCAGCAGACTGAGTGCCACCCCCACAATGAGAAGGTTTCGTTCCAGCTCGCGCTTGCTGAGTTTGAGGTTTTGCAGGGCAAAACTTTGTTTCGTAAGGCTGAGTTGCTTGTCCTTATCTTGTTTTTCCAGTTTTACCACATCCAGTTCCGCCATCTTTTTCAGGTAGGCGAGGTGCTGCATCTCTTTTTCTTTCTGACCTATTTGGAGGGCGCGGTCTTTGAGCAGGATTTCCTGTTCGCGGGTGCGGGTGAGGAGGAGCTGGCGCTGCAGTTCGGTATTGGCGCTGGCGGCCGCCACATCGCTCAGCTCTTTCTGATGCAGCAGGTCTTTTTCCTTAATACTGAATTCGTATTCGGCTTCCTTGCGGGCGATCTGGTTTTTGATCTCAACGCTTTCAATCGAATCACGCTGTGCTATCATTTCTTTGTAATAAAAGTACGCTGAGTCGTATTCTTTCATGTGTTCATAGATATCCGATAAACGGTATAACGCGTTTTTTCGTTTTGATGGGTCCCTTACGCTATCAGCCATCTTTAAAGACATATAACAATATTTCAAAGCATCTGGATAATTTTCCAAATACATATAGGCCTTAGAAATGGTACCGTAAGAAAGAGAAAGATTGGAGATCGCTCCAGTTGATATATTATAATCCACTATTTTTTGCACACAAGAAATGGCGACCTCATATTGGTTCCTTCCAGTTATTTCATATTCCTGAAAAGGATATGTTCGGTATATATAATTAAATACTGAATCAGAGTTTATCTGTATTAATGTATGCCCAATATTGTTTATCGATATGTAATAAGGTGGCCATGATTTATATTTTTTCAATATGGGGAGGATTTCAAAATTGGTTTTGATGGATTGCTCTGGATCATTCAAATAGATATAAATAGATGCCAAAGTCGATTTAAATATGGCTGTTGTCAACTCATTCCCGCCAATCTCATTATATTTTATTGCTTTAAGGAGGTATTCTTGGGATTTATTGAAATCCTTGATTCTTTTATATAATATTCCTAACTTATGATATGTTTGTGCCATTCTTTGCTTATCATCGCACGTTTCCACCTCATTGAGCGCTAATAAGTAATATTTTTGTGCTAGTATATAATTCCCCATATCCATATATGAAGTTCCCAGATTATTATAACCTGAATACAAGTCAGGACATTTGCTAAAAAAATTGCACAATCCTATGGCCTGATTAAAATATTCTATGGCTTGATTATAATCTGATTTTCGCAAACAGCAAGCTCCAAGCCCGTTAAGTATCTGAATAATAAGTAAAGTATCATTCGTTTGTTTCGACAATTCATAGGCAGAAATAAACAGAGGCAAAGCTTTTTCAAGCTCAAATAAATCCTGATAAATGAATCCTAAATTATAAAGTGCAATAATTTTAGATCTAGGATTATAGAGTCTTTCTGCAAGATCTTTTGTTTTGTTGCAGTATTCCAATTGTAGCTGAGGATTGATCCAATGTAATTTATCACATATCTTTGTCAATAACTCTAATTTGACAGTGTCCTCACTTCTGTATGACTTTTCTGCTGAAATCAGCGAATCCAGTTCAGCATTCTGGGCGTTGGATACGGAGCCAACGGTCAAAAATAGAGACAGAATAAACAATAACCTTTTCATAACTATGCAAATAAGAACCGGTTATATCATCATTAGCATCCTCACTTAAGTACTCATGTTGCGTTCGGTATTCATTATTCTTAATCAGTTGTACACCTCACCGGATAAGCTCACCACTGTTCCTTGCTCCGGTTGGCTTTCAATTTCAATTTCCCCGCCCACGCTTTCCATCCGTTTCTGCAT
>CAZEYY010000234.1:0-2573 GCA_964516485.1 uncultured Rikenellaceae bacterium | reverse complement strand
ACAGGCTGCTTTGTTGCAGGGTGGAGGGGAGGAAGAGGTTTGTTTGGCATATCGGCCATGATATTATACCATTGCCTTGGCATTTCGTTTTCGCTTAAGATGATCTTTTTGAATTTTTCCATTGTAGTACTATTTTATTGGTTAATTATTTGCAAAAAAAAAGCACGCTGTGTACAGCGTGCTCATAAATAATATCTTAAAACTCTTATATATGGCTTGTTACACAGTTTCAACAAGGTTGCTGCGCCAAGACCAGATATTTGAGTTGTTCATTTTCATGAGGACAAAAATAATTAATTTTTTAAAATTCAAAATAAAAAGTGTAAATATTTTTAAAAAATTAAACCATGTGCCTGATTTTCTTGTTTAAATGACATGCAGGAGCCTGATTTCGTTTTATTCATGCACAAGTGCTCCAAGTGATCTCAAATCGTCGAAGAAAGCAGGATATGACTTGGCGATACTCTGCGAGTCCTTAATATACACTCTTCCGTCAGCTTTAAGTGCAGTTACCGCCATAGCCATGGCAATACGGTGATCCTCATGCGATTCCACCTTTGCTCCTTTAGCCTTGCCTCCTGTAATTGTCATAATATCGCCTGACACTTCGACTCCTATGCCCAGCTTTCCGAATTCATTTTTTATTGTGTCAGCCCTGTTACTTTCCTTGTGGATCAGCCGCGACACTCCTTTAATTGATGAAGTTCCCCTGCAATAAGATGCCAGGGCGGCAAGAGGGGGGAAGAGGTCAGGAGAATGTGTTGCATCAAACGAAAATGCTTTCAGCTCTGATGCTTTGACAAGGAAGGTGTCTTTTTCTGCTTTGACTGATGCACCTGCATCCTTTAAGGCGTTCAGTATAGCCATGTCACTCTGCCTGCTCGACTGCTGTAGTCCTGTAACAGCTATTTCACCGTTTATTGCGCCGGCAACAAGCAGGAAGGCAGCTCCGCTCCAGTCTCCTTCCACAGTATATTCGCATGCTTTGTATTTCTGATTGCCTGATATATAGAAATGTTTATAATCCTTATTTACTATGTTTACTCCAAAATCCTTCAGAATCTGAATAGTCATATCTATATAAGGACTGCTCTTCAGATTTATAACTGTTACTTCGGAATCCTTTTCAGCCAGTGGAAGGGCCATCAGCAACCCGGTCAGCAACTGGCTGCTTACAGATCCGTCAATAGTACATTTCCCGCCCTGCAGCGGACCTTTAATTGAAAGCGGAAGCAAACCATTTGTTGTTTTACACTGTACTCCCAGCTGCGACAGAGCTTCTTCGATCATGTTCATAGGCCTCTTCCTGAGCGAGTTGGCACCCGTCATTATTATCTCTTCTGTAAACAGGGCTGCAATCGGAGAGAACATTCTTATTGCAAGGCCTGATTCTCCGCAATTCAGTTTAGCTTCTTTAAGTTCGCCTGTTCCATGAATGAGAAGGCTGCCAGGTGAAGGTTCTACTCTTGCTCCAAGACCTACTGCCATACTCATGGCAGCAAGTGAATCGTCACAGTAAGAAGGATTATGGATGATACTATTGCCGGTGGCAAGCAGTCCTGCTGCTATTGCCCGCTGAGTCATGCTTTTTGAAGAGGGTGCCTTGACAGTACCCTTTAAATGAGACGGATCAATGTATCTTTCCATATATCAGAATTATATTATCTCTCATTATTCATCACCCTCATCTGGTGATTTATCGACTCCTGATGTATAGCCTTGAAGATGCCGTCAATCATCTCTGCACTCAGTCCTTTGGTCTGACCTCTGATAACCGCTCTTCTTATTATTTCATCCCACCGGAGACTCTGCAAGATAGTGATATTATTTTCCTTTTTGTACATTCCGATCTTTTCTGCAATCTTCATTCTCTTTTCAAGCAGGTCAAGAAGATGGTCATCATAGACATCAATCTGCTGTCTCAGTTCTCCCAGAACATCAAGAAGTTTCGGATCATCAGGATTGGGATTTCTCATAATAAGCCTTGTCAGCAGCTCTTTCAGGTCGTTAGGGGTGAGCTGCTGAGCTGAGTCGCTCAGGGCATTTGCCGGATCTATATGTGATTCTATCATCAATCCGTCGAAATTGAGGTCCATGGCTTTCTGCGAAATTTCATGCAGGTAGGCCCTGGCACCGGCTATATGGCTTGGATCACAGATTATTGGCAGGTCAGGAATTCTCCTTCTGAGCTCGATTGGCAGCTGCCAGTTGGGCTGGTTGCGATACAGGGTTTTTTCATAAGTTGAAAAGCCTCTGTGTATGGCGCCTATTCTTGTAATGCCTGCTCCGGCAATCCTTTCAATAGCTCCCACCCAGAGTTCAATATCGGGATTGACAGGATTCTTTATAAGTACCATAACATCAACTCCCTGCAGGGCGTCAGATATCTCCTGTACTGTGAAAGGATTAACAGTTGTCCTGGCCCCGATCCAGAGCATGTCGACACCGTATTTAAGTGCTTCATAAACATGTTTTTCATTTGCCACTTCGGTTCCGATAAGCATTCCGGTTTCCTGTTTGACCCTTCTCATCCATTTCAGACCTTCTGATCCGATTCCCTCAAATGAGTTTGG
>CAZEYY010000233.1:0-2578 GCA_964516485.1 uncultured Rikenellaceae bacterium | reverse complement strand
CCTGGAAACAGCTTCCCCTGGGAAGTTCAGACGGTGCACCTGTATATTCCTACAGGGTCTTCACTGTTGAACCGGGAGGCAACACACCCTATCACAGTCATCCCTATGAACACATGAACTTCATTATTGAAGGTGAAGGTGCTATTGTGAATGAAGCCGGGGAGGAAAAACCGATAAAAAAAGGGTATTTTGCACTTGTGAGTCCTGATGAGAAGCACCAGTACAAAAACACTTCGCCCGATAAGCCTTTTGTGATGATCTGTGGCGTACCCAAGGAATTTGAGTAGACAGGTCTGTTACCTCTGATCAGCCCATCTCCACCAGGCCTGAGTAGCCAGATAACCGCACAGGCTTGTAATAAGAAGGATGAAATAACTTGCTACTGACAGCTGCCCTCCCTCGGAAGGAGGGACACTTAACATCCCCGGTATCGACCACGGGAACCATGGACCCAGCCCAAGAAGTCCGGTGAAGTTGGCCAGCATAAGGGTCAGAATAATAAAGGCAAAGGGCAGCAGGTAACCCCTGCCTGTCCCGGCAAAAAAGGCCACCGGGGTGCAAAGCAGCATAGTCAGAAACGCAATTGATGCAAAAGCACCTGTAAATTCTTTCAGGATGGATACTGACCATCCTCCTGTACCCGCCAGCCAGCCGCCGACAAGAGCAAAGGCATAGAAGACTAAGGAGAGGATGATGCACCAGGCAGCTGTTACAATGAACTTTGCACCAACAATTATCGAACGTGAAACGGGCAATGCCAGTATGTCCTTTATCGTCTTGTCGGAGTATTCCCGCCCGAATATCCAGCTTGTTACAAAACCATAACCTATCATCCCTATTGCCGCGAGAGCCTGTTTAATTAGAGCAAAATAATTCTGCCACACTGGTTCGCCAAAGCGCAACATACTTGCCTTTGTGCCTATAATGCCAAGCTTACCTGAGATCTCAGGATGTGACTGGATGAACATCATAAGCCCCATCATTAGAGTGACAAAGACAAAAAACAGCTGCGACAGCCAGAAAACCCTTGACCTCAGTACCTTTATGGTCTCGGCCCATAATGCTGCATACAACGCTTTCACTGCTTACCTCCTTTCATTCCTATTGTTCTCAGAAAATATGCTTCCAGGTCTTCCCCATCAACTTTCAGGAGCGTCAGTTTTACTCCCGACTCAACAAGCAACTTTGCAACATTTTCAGGATAGCGGATGGCTTCAGGTTCATTCAGTTCCAGTAGGCCTTCCTCTGTTATCTGCGGTGAAAAACCATTTCCTCTAAGCACTTTCATGGCAAGCTCACTTTCAGTTGCTCCAGCCAGAAGCCTCTTTTTGCACAGGTTATCAAGCTGATCTGTTCTGAATTCGCTTATGAGGCAGCCCTGATGGATAATACCTATCCTGGTGGCAAGCCTCGATATTTCACCAAGTATATGGCTGGAAATGAAAATTGTAACACCATGATTAGCTGCCATACCAGTTAATAGCTCACGTATCTCAACAATTCCGGCAGGATCAAGACCATTAGTCGGTTCATCGAGTATAAGAAGTTCCGGGTTATGGATAAGCGCCTTTGCCAGTCCAAGTCTCTGTGCATTGCCCTGCGAAAGGTTCTTAGCCTTCCTCGATGCATATGTACTTATCTGAAGCTTATCCATTATTGAATCAACAGCCTGATGATCATCAATAAACCTCAGCCGTCGTATCAGGTCCAGGTTCTCACGTACTGTCAGATCGGGATAAGCATAGGGAACTTCCACAAGATGCCCCGTTTTCTCCCATATTTTATTCTCACCGGGCTTTACCCTGGTGCCGGAGATATAGGCATTACCGGCAGAGGGACGTATCATCCCGAGCAGCATCCTGATTGTGGTTGTCTTTCCGGCACCGTTAAGTCCCAGAAAACCGTAGATCTCACCTTCCCCTACAGATAATGAAAGGCCTGAAACAGCCTTCACTGCCCTGTAGTGCTTTGTGAGTAATTCTGATCTGATTATTTCTTTCATTTACAGAAGCAAACAGCAAATTTAAGAATATCCTGATTTCAAATTCATTACAGGCTATGTATTATTTCCACTGATTGTCCGAGCTAATAAAAAACAGTTTCCTTCCTTAAGCAACCTGACAAAACTGCAAAGCAGTATAAAATGATCAGGATAAGACTTAATACCTGTCATATTTCCCGCTTATGATCACCTCCTTCACAGCTTCAAGGTATCCATAACCGTTGAGCATGTCGGGTAAAAGATAGCTGCCTTCCACCCATTCATTCCAGGCGTTTATTGTAATAAGGGCCGGTTGTTCCGGATGACTGTCGGCATATTTCTTCGCTTTCGACAGAAGTGCTTCAAAGCTCCGTGGAGTATTATTGTAATGGACCACATCATGAATTCCCTTTGCCGGGAAGCGGGGCGTATCGTCCCATCCTATTGACACACACGGGAATACAGGAACATCAAGAAGGGAATCCATCTGCTCGCGTATCTTTACTGAATTGGCTCCGTAAACTAAATAATCTTCATCGAGGCCACCCATGTTATACATGGCTATACTGTTGAATCCCATCGTGTTCACGCTTTTTA
>CAZEYY010000232.1:0-2727 GCA_964516485.1 uncultured Rikenellaceae bacterium | reverse complement strand
GATTACATGACCCGCCCGCATCAGAAATGGACAATTACTGCAGCACCCGATTCAAGCGGATATTTAGGAAGTCCTTATTATAAAATAGTAATAGCAGGAACAGACAGGGCACTGGCAGCAACAGCTGAAGCTGAAGTAATAACTGTTCCCGCATTTACAGGTGCACCTGAACAATTATGGCGGATCGATCAATTGATCGATGGAACCTACAGAATTATGCCTAAGTTAGTTCCGGATTCAAAAGAGAAACTGGCGCTTGTTTCTATTGGCGACAGCACGCCTTCACTTGCAGTATTTGATATGAATAGTGACAATTCTAAATGGAATTTTAAAACTCACTGAAAAGTAATTCATGGCAATCATTCACAGAGACAATATAGAAAAGATCCTCAGATCCTTCAACTCTTCAACTCAAATGGATAAAATTTAAGTACATTATTAATGATATAAAAAAATGAGAATAACAAGAATCTTTGCTTTAGCCGCTATCGCAGTTCTGCTTGTCAGTTCAAGCACTGAAAAAGTACCAAGAACGGCCCTTCTCCAGTACGATAAACAGATCGACGGGATAATAAGCAAAATGACAATCCAGGAAAAGATTGACATGCTGCATGCAAAACACATGTTTGTTTCAGCAGGGGTACCGGGCCAGGGAATAGCCGACATGAAATATACAGACGGACCTTTTGGCATCCGTGAGGAAATGCAGCCTGACAACTGGAATCCGCTTGGTCTTCAGAATGATAAAGCCACCTTTTTCCCGACAGGCTCAGCCCTGGCTGCAACATGGTCTCCTGAGCTGGCTTATGCCTATGGAACCGGAATGGCCAGAGAAGCGCGCCTTAGGGGGAAAGACATGATCCTCGGTCCTGCAATAAATATTCAAAGGATCCCGACCGGTGGAAGAACTTATGAATATCTGAGTGAAGACCCTTTTCTGAGTTCCGCATTGGCTGTAGGATACACAAAAGGCGCCCAGGACAATGGGGTGGCTGTTTGCATTAAGCATTTTGCCCTTAACAGCCAGGAAAACAATCGGGGAAGTGTTAATGCAATTATTGGCGAACGTGCGATGCGTGAGATCTATCTTCCGCCATTCAGGGCTGCTGTTGAGGAAGCAGATGCTTACGGGGTCATGGCCGCCTATAATAAAATAAATGGCTGGTGGTGTGCAGAAAATGACATGCTGCTAAACAAGATCCTCCGCCAGGAGTGGGGATTTGCAGGATTGGTTATTTCCGACTGGGGAGGGACACACAGCACTGTGAATGCAATAAAAAACGGGCTGAATATTGAAATGCCTGATAAAAGGTATTTTGGGAAAGCCCTGCTTGATTCTGTCAATGCAGGTTCGGTTTCAGAAGATATTATTAACCAGAGGATCCGTGAAATTCTACGTGTAAGACTGGCTATTAAGCCGGTTCCTGAAAATGAAGCAAACAAGGAAGTCACTTCCCAGCCTGCCCAGCAGAAGATAGCTTACAATATTGCAGTTAAATCCATAGTAATGCTTAGAAATGACGGTGTGCTCCCCTTGCAGCTGGAAAACAAACCAATAATAGCTGTTATCGGAGCAAATGCTACTCAAAAAATGGCTACAGGTGGACTTGGAGCAGGAGTTAAGACATTATACGAAATAACACCTTTGGATGGATTGAAGGATCGCATCGGAGAAAAGGCGCAGATCATATATGCCCAGGGATATGAACCCGTTCAGTCTGGTTTTGCCAACAGATTCAGGAAAAGGACCCCTGAAGAAATTGAAAAAGAAACCCGTGACAGGGAAATAACCGCTCAGAAGCTTACAGAAGAAGCTGTTGAAGCAGCATCCAAAGCCAGTTTAGTCATTTTTATCGGAGGCAATAACCGATCAGTTGAAACTGAGGGAAGTGACAGGGTAGACATGTTTTTACCTTACGGCCAGGATAAATTGGTAACAAGTATTGCCAAAGTGAATAAGAACATTGTAACAGTTCTTGCAAGCGGAGCTCCAAATGATCTGAATGTTATTGAACCACTTTCAAGAGCACTGCTAATTTCCTGGTTCAACGGTACCGAGGGAGGTAATGCCCTGGCTGATGTGATTCTTGGCAATACCTCTCCAAGCGGCCGGTTGCCGTTTACCCTGCCAGTCAAACTGGAAGATTCACCAGCTTATGCCCTGCATAACTATCCGCAGGGAGCCAAAAACTCAGATGTCTTTGCCAATCTTGTTTCAAAAACTGAAACAGCAGGAAAAGACGTACAGGAGACGGATAAATCTCAAAAATCAGACCCGAATTCAGCCTTCTACTCCGAGGAATCTCTTGTCGGATATCGTTGGTACGATACAAAAAACATAACTGTAAAGTATCCTTTCGGACATGGTCTGACTTATACAACTTTTGAGTACAGCAACCTGAAAGCCAACAGAAAAAAGTATGGCAAAAATGATGTAATCACTGTATCTGTGAATCTGAAGAACACCGGCAAAATTGCAGCCGAGGAAGTGGTGCAGGTATATGTGCACCGCATTAACCCGGCTGTTGAGTGGCCTGAAAAGGAACTCAAGGCATTTGCCAGGATCTCCCTTCTTCAGGCTGAGCGCAAAACTGTCAGGCTGTCAATTCCTGTAAAGGATCTTCAGTACTGGAACGAAAAGACACAAGCATGGGACGATGACCTTTGTAAACTCGAAATTCTGGTTGGTGCTTCATCCCAGGACATAAAACTGAAAAAGGAAGTCAT
>CAZEYY010000231.1:0-2746 GCA_964516485.1 uncultured Rikenellaceae bacterium | reverse complement strand
AGACAGTTGGCAGTCAAGGTGTTAGGGTTGAAGCAAACAGGAACCAGTAACCAGCAACCAGTAACCAGCACCGCGTACCGCGTACCGCATACCGTGTACCGGCTTTCATCTCTCCCTTTCTCCCCTTCCTCTTTCTCACGCCTTACTTTGTCCACCGAAGCTTTAGCGAAGGTGGACGCCTTCCGCCGTTATTTAAATTCTTAGAAGAAATTTCTTACTTTTGCATAAGATTTATATTGTCATGAAGAAAATTAAATATGTGATATACAAAGAAGGGAAGTATTATGTTTCCCAGTGTTTGAATGTAGACGTCGCCAGTTTTGGAAACACGATTGATGAAGCAGCCGCCAACCTGAAAGAAGCATTGCAATTATATTTCGAGGATGATAAAAATAATTGGGATTATCTGCCTATTTCAGAAGCTTTAATTGGAGAAACTCAGCTTAATTTGAGATGACCAAACTCCCATCCTCTCAAAAAATAATCAATGCACTTTTAAAAAATGGCTTCACTTTTATTTCTCAGCGCGGAAGTCATCAGAAATTCCGGAAAGAAGATAAAACTGTAATTGTACCTGCATCAAGAAAAGAAATCCCGATCGGCACTTTTCGTTCAATAGTACGACAGTCCGGATTAAACCCCGATCAATTTATCTGAGCATCCTAAAGCAAGACAGAAGACAATCAGGTGTAACCAGGAACAATAGATCAAAAGAAATCCGATTTGTGATTTGTGAGTTGTGATTTTTGATTTATTTCTCCACAGCACGCAAATCGCAAATCTGGAATCTGGAATCACAAATCTCGATTCGTATTTCTGAATTGTGATTTTCTCACTTGAGCAGGTCTTAAATCACAAATCCAGAATCACAAATCAAAGCAATCATATTACGCTCCTTCAGAGCTTTACAGCAGGGGGTGCTCTTTTCCTCCGGTTTCACCGGAGCTTATTCACATTAAGCCACGTCCGTGGCTTCCGGTAACAGCCCGAAGCTCCGTCGGAGCTTTCCTTCCTCCTGAACGAATCCATCTGAAGCAGATTTTCAGGCCTTGGTGCTTGGCAACAAGTTGGCAGTTGGCAGAAAGCAGTCGGCAGTCGAAAAAATGGCTATCAGTTATCAGCTTTATACAGTGAAAATGACCAGCACTTGCATGACTTGCATGACTTGCATGACCTGGGCCTGCATGACTTGCACGACACTTCTTCGCTGGAACCTTCGCTGAAGCTTCGGTTCTCAAAGGAAGCTACGGTTCTCAAAGAAAGCTACTCAGTCATAAAATTTGGTTCAGATATTTTGAAATCATTCCGTTAAAATCAAATAATTTTACGAAACAAAAAGAAACACTTGATGGAATTATATGCTCCGCAGATAGATGGGATTATTGAGAGATTTAAACCGGAGAATGATTTTATTACGCCCGGGATATACCTGATATTGGAGGACATATATGACATTTTCAGTTGCCTCAGATCTGAGGGTGATGATAAAATCCGTCAAATATGGATGGAGGTTGAAAGAGGACCTGTTGAAGCCTTTGGCGATTATAAAGAATATAAAGAAGATGGAGAGGCTGAAACTCAGGAAGAATTTGAACAACTGTGGAAATATTATTACCCTGAGGAAACCTTATGGTATAAGTTTTCAACTTCAGAGTATGAAAATGAAAAGTTCTTTTTCATTAACGGCAAACTGTTCTGCAGTATAAAGGACGAAGAATCACTGCTGCGTAATAAACCTTTTTATTTTGAAGAATTTGAACAGTTTGTGACATGGCTGAGGGGAAAAATTATCAGTGAGACAGCTAAGCTCAGACGGGATCCTGTGGCTTTTAACAGTTATATCCGTCAGAACCTGAGCTGGTCAAAACGTTTTGGCAGGATCACAAGAAAGGAGTATTGGGATGTTCTTGGCAACGAAGCTGTAAGGCTTGGCAGGATCCTTGGGGAGGAAACCGTTGATAAGCTGAAGATGATTGCTGAAGGAGTGAATGGTGAAAGCAGTGTTCTCTTTGAAGAAATGACCGCCGGCAGGTTTTTCAGGATGTGTGAAATTTGTTACGATGCGAATGGGTATTTCAGAAAGGCGGAAACGAAAATGTCACCGAGTGAGAAATATCTGATTATGGCTGATGGACGAGATGCCGGGCTCAGAAATATTGACCCTGATTCTCCGTATGCATTTTATAACTGGTATCACAGTGCTGATATCCTGGGAGCTCATCCCTGGGAAATATGCCGCGGAGGCAATTCAACCCATATCTCCCTCTATGTCTCAGAAGTACATGGAAAATGGAATCTTGCCCTGGCCGGATCAAGTGTCGGGAGGGTGGAAGAGACTTGCAGGATGGCTGTTGCCCTGTCTGAAAATAAAATTCCCTTTAACCTTAGAGATGCGAATGAGATATTTCGAATGGTGACAGGCACCGATTTTATTGGTATCGTTCCGGATAACATCATCCCTTCCTATTGCCACAGTCTTTTTCCTGAAGAAGATAACATCATCGATTTTATGAATCTCGACACTGATAAAGCAATAAGACAGAAAATCATCGATAAAGCCATTTGGTACCCGCTTGACGAGGTCAGCCTGAGTTACTAAACTACTCGTCTTCTTTATACAGAGGATCCAGTTGGCAAAAAATTCACAAATCTTGATTCGGATATTCTGATTTGAGAATTATCTCACTGTAGCTAAATCACAAATCCAGAATCGCAAATCCAGACTCACAAATCAAAGTAATCATAT
>CAZEYY010000230.1:0-2906 GCA_964516485.1 uncultured Rikenellaceae bacterium | reverse complement strand
CGGCAAAGGCTGCAACCATCATAAGCAAAGTGGAATAAGGAAGATGAAAATTGCTTATCATCATATCAGGCACCTTGAACTCATAAGGAGGGAATATGAACTTATTTGTCCACCCGTCATAGGGCTTCAGATAACCATCTGTTGATACCGAGCTTTCTAGTGTTCTGACAACTGTTGTACCAACGGCACAGATCCTGTTTCTGTTATCTTTGGCCTTGTTTACAATGCTTACAGCCTCATCAGCAATCCTTATCCGTTCAGAATCAACCTTGTGCTTTGTCAGGTCTTCGACATCAACGCTCCTGAAATTGCCTAGACCGACATGAAGGGTAATCTCAGCAAAATCGACACCTATTATCTCAAGTTTCTTCAGAAGTTCGCGGCTGAAATGGAGACCTGCAGTCGGAGCAGCAACTGCGCCTTCATGTTTTGCAAAGATGGTCTGATACCTCTCGCTGTCCTCAGGCTCAACTTTCCTGTTTATGAATTTTGGAAGGGGAGTCTCGCCCAGGCTGTATAGTGTTTCCTTAAATTCCTCATAGGTTCCGTCGAAAAGAAACCTGAGTGTCCTGCCTCTTGATGTTGTATTATCTATCACTTCGGCAACAAGCAGGTCATCTTCACCGAAATATAGCTTATTCCCTATCCTTATCTTCCTGGCTGGATCAACAAGCACATCCCACAGACGCTGTTCCCTGTTTAGTTCCCTCAGTAAAAATACTTCTATCTCAGCACCTGTTTTTTCCTTGTTCCCGTAAAGCCTGGCAGGAAAAACCTTTGTGTTATTGAATACAAGAACATCATGTTCCGAAAAATATTGGGTGATTTCCTTAAAAATCCTGTGTTCGATCTCCCTTGTCTTCCTGTTCACCACCAGTAATCGCGATTCATCCCTGTTCTCTGAAGGATAAAGCGCAATCAGCTCCTGCGGAAGATTGTACCTGAATTGTGATAATTTCATAAGAAATAGCCTGATTTTAAAATTAAATTTCCTTTATACGGGGAAAATAAAGATTTGTTACAAAAAATATTAAAAAAAGATACAACTGTCTGCTTTTCACATTGTTTGACAGCTCATTCTTTCTTATGAACCGATATTGGCTTTGTAATGTTCAAGCTCTTCGTCAAATTTTATTATATCGAGTGCACCTTCAAGCCTGTACCTTCCTATTGCGCTTCTTATAAGCCCCGAAAGGTAACAGCCGCTCTGAAGAGCAATTCCAAGGTCTCTTGCGAATGATCGCACATAAGTACCCTTGCTGCAGACCATCCTTATCTTTATTTCAGGAAGGCTAAACGACAGCAATTCAAGTTCCCTGAAATACACGGTTACAGGTTCAAGTTCCCGGTGAATACCTTTCCTGGCATATTCATAAGCCCTCTTTCCTTCAATAAGCTTGGCTGAATATATCGGAGGAAGCTGCTTCTGTTCCCCCAGAAAGCTTTCAAGTTTTGCCCTTAGCATCTCTTCAGTTATATGTTCAAAGGGATAAGTGGCATCAGTCTCGGTTTCCAGGTCAAAGGATGGGGTTGTCGCTCCGGCCGTAAAAGTGGCAATATATTCCTTGTCCATATCCCTGAATTCGTCAATCTTCTTTGTGGCCTTTCCTGTGCAGATAATCATCAGACCACTTGCAAGCGGATCGAGGGTTCCTGCATGACCAACCTTTATTTTCTTTAAACCCAGCTTGCTCCGAAGCATATTCCTTACCTTACCAACAAGGTCAAATGAGGTCCAGTATAAGGGTTTGTCGAAGAGAAGGAGCTGGCCCTCCTCATATTTTGTAAGTTTTTCAGAAGACATTCAGTCCGAGAAGTATGGAAAAAATACCTATTAATGTACAATATACTGCAAACCACAGCAGGTTGCCTTTCTTAACAAGATTTATCATCCACTTGCAGGCAAAATATCCTGATATAAAAGCAGTTACAAAACCTGCAGCAATGACTGCAAATGATGTGCTCTCAGTTGTAAAATCTCCTGACTTAAACTCCAGCAGGTTGGCTCCGATTACAGGCACAAGGACCATCAGAAAAGAAAATTTAGCAATATCGGATTTCTTGTTTCCGAGCATCATCCCGGTAGCGATTGTCGCACCCGACCTCGACACCCCCGGAAGTATTGCAACAGCCTGGGCAACTCCGACAATGAAGGAGTCGAGAAAACCAATTTCTCTTTCACGGGGCCTTATATACAGTGTGAGGAAAAGCAAAAGTGCAGTGGCAAAAAATTCAAAACCAAGGTTTATCATATTACCTCCAAAAAAAGTTTCGGCGATATCCTTAAGGTAAAATCCGGCAATTGCCGTTGGTATCATTGAAATAACAATTTTTGATATATATTTTGTCTCTTCATTCCAGCTGAACCTGAAAAATCCCCTGAACAGTGCTGCAATTTCCTTCCATAACACAAAAACAGTGCTCAGCACAGTGGCGCCATGCACTGCGATTGAGAAATAGAAATTTGCCTCATGATCTATACCGAACAGGTCCTTCCCCAATTCAAGATGACCTGAACTGCTTACAGGTAAAAACTCTGTAAGTCCCTGTATAAGGCCAAGTATAATTGCTTCGAATAAATTCATTAAAATAAAATTAGGTGAATATGTCCCCCGGGATAATTTTTAAACCCGCCAACTCTAAGTATTCCAGGCACTTTAGGCACTCCAGGCACTCTACTTCCCTTCCCCTTTCGGCTTCTTCATTATGGCCCATATCTCAAAAGCAAAGCCTGCAAGAACTACAATTGGAGCCAGTGTGATGCGCCTGAAACTGAAAATGTCATTGCTGAATACGTTCGGATCTTCTGATTTTCCGCCCAGCATGAGAATAAATCCCAAAACAATAATGCCAAATCCTATTGCAAGTAACATATAGTTATCTTGGCCAAGCGCAAAATTTGTTTT
>CAZEYY010000229.1:0-2936 GCA_964516485.1 uncultured Rikenellaceae bacterium | reverse complement strand
GAGGCAGATATACTCACAATGCCTGCAATTACTTTAAAGAATGATACTACTGTATATTCCGATTCGGGAAAGGTTGAGCTGATAATGTCCTTCCCAATTATGGAACAATACGATAATTCGGGTAAACCTTACTATGAATTCAGCAAAGGCATAAATGTTCAGGTATTTGATGGCAAGCCCGATCCTACAGGTTCTGTTTCTGCTAAATATGCAAAATATACAAAGTCCGATGATGTCTGGGAACTAAAGGACAGTGTTGTTGTTATTAACGAACAGAAGGATAAGCTTGAGACAGAGATACTTTACTGGGATCAGCAGAAAGATCTTATATATTCCGACAGGTTTGTCAGGCTGACAAGTGAAGATCAGATAGTTATGGGCACAGGTTTTGAATCTGATCCGCATCTGCGAAAGCGCAAGATCAAAAAAGTAAGTGCAACAATATACCTTAAGGATGAGGAATAGTTCCTTATTTATACTTGAAATTATCTGGTGGACAGTCGGCGCTGTTGCCATCTTAAGCGGAATTCGCTTTGCCCTTACTGAAGGGGGCTCAAAAACATTCCTGTTTTTCATAATAGCCCTTGTCTCTTTTCTGTTTGCCATTATAAGACACCGGCAAAGAAAAAAGAGTTAATTTTACAGTATGGACAGCATACTGATAATTATCCTTGCCATAGTCCTTTCTGCATTTTTCTCCGGCATGGAGATAGCATTTATTGCTTCCAACAGGCTTATGATAGAGCTTGACCGGAAACAGGGTGTTTTTGGCTCTGAAATACTTAAGCTTTTTACAAACAATCCCGGACAGTACATTGCCACAATGCTGATTGGCAATAATGTTGCGCTTGTTATGTATGGCCTTGTTTTTTCTAATATCCTGACTCCAAAGCTGGTACTCTATATTGATTCTGAAGTCCTTATTCTTATTATTAATACTGTAATCTCAACTCTCCTTATTCTTACTGTAGCCGAATTTCTTCCTAAAACTGTATTTATAATTTCACCAAATTTCTTCCTGAGAAACCTGAGCATTCCCACGCTTTTTTTCTTTGTGATCTTTTATCCTTTAAGCAGGTTTGCACTTGCGTTATCGGATATATTTATAAGGGTGGTTTTCAGGCTGAAAGCCAATGAGAAAAATGAGGAGGACCATATATTCAGTAAGATTGATCTTGATCACTTCATAAACCAGGGAACCCAAAGAACTGATGAATCAGAAAGCGAACACAACAACATCAGGATTTTTCAGAATGCCCTTGATTTTTCGAATGTGCGACTGAGGGAATGCATGATACCAAGGACAGAGATTGATGCGGTTGAAATAGGCAGCAGCGTTGATCATCTGAAACACCGGTTTATTGAAACAGGTTTTTCAAGAATACTTGTCTACGAAAACAGTATGGACAATATAACCGGCTATGCAGAACTAAAGGACCTTTTCAAAAATCCTTCTGACATCAGGTCAATACTGAGGAAGCTTGCAATAGTCCCCGAGACAATGCCGGCCAACAGGCTTCTGAAGCATTTTGTTGATGAGAGGAGGAATATTGCACTTGTTGTTGATGAATTCGGCGGCACTTCGGGAATGATCACTATTGAGGATGTGCTTGAAGAGATATTTGGAGAGATAAAGGATGAACATGATACTGATAATCTTATTGAAAAGAAGATAAGCAATAATGAATATGTCTTTTCAGGAAGGCTTGAGATAGATTACCTGAATGAGAAATACAAACTTAACCTCCCGGAGAAAGATGATTTTGAAACACTTGCAGGCATGATCCTCTATTTTCACGGGAGTATCCCCGGTACCAACGACGTTATCAGGATCGGGAATATAGTAATTAAGGTATTAAGGGCAGGCAGTACAAGGCTTGAACTTGTAAATCTAAAGGTAGAATAAAACGACATAAAAAGAAAAGGTGCCCTTGTGAGGCACCCTTCTTTTATTTAGTTTTCAGATTATTACTGAAGACCGCCGCCATCCCACCAAACTCTCTGTTTGTGAGTATCTTCGCCCATACGGGCAACAGCTGCTTCAACATTTGTCTTGTTAAGTGTGAATTCTGAAGTCGGATATTTGAATCGTGCAACAACATCGGCTCCTGATTCGCTACCCGTTGCCGGAGTAAACACAATATCTTCACCACCAATCACTGCTGTAACCTCACCAGGTTTAACAAGTGATTTGGGATAACCTGTCCTTCTGTATTCAGCCCATGCTTCATGAGGCTGCATCACAAGGTGGATATACTTCTGTGTAATAACGATTTCCTTCTTGCCTTCTGCAGTTGCTGCATTGAATCTGGCAAGAACTGCATTAACATAAGCATCACCCGCATCATCTGCACCCCACTGGGCTAAAGATGCGCGAATACCTTCCTCAAGCCATGCAGCATCCCATCCTTCAACTTCTGAAACCATGAAACAAACTGTTGCATAGTCAAGGAAGGTTGTCGGGAAGTTAGCATCGAGGATAACAGGGTTTCTTGTGAACAGGCTGACTCTTGTTGCTGAGTTTCCTGACCACCATTTCTGTGTAAGAACATCAGACATACCGTAAGGAACACCCTGTCTGCTTGAAGTATAGGATGTATAAACCGGATATCTTGGATCCATGAGCCCGTTGAAAGGGTTCACGAATGAAAGATTGTTGTTTCCTTTAAGCAGGTCCAGGAAACGTGCTGTGTATGTAAAGTCATTTCTGTTGTTTACATAAAATCCATTATACCAGGGAGCTTCATTAGGAGTACCTGATGATGAGAAAAAGAAGGTTGCATTGTCATCATTGCTCTCAAAAACTCCGTCAGCAATTGCATCCTGAGCTTCAGCAAGGTAAGTTGCATCGACATTTGAAGCCCTCAGAGCAAGGCGTAATCTGAGTGAGTTTGCAAGTTTGATACATTTTTTAATATCGCCGCCGTAGAAAAAAA
>CAZEYY010000228.1:0-2938 GCA_964516485.1 uncultured Rikenellaceae bacterium | reverse complement strand
GTTTTAACACAAGCTCAAAAATATGCAACTGCAAATCCCATATCGGAATCCGACCTTGAAAGCCATGTCTCCTTCCTGGCTTCTCCCCTGCTTAAAGGCAGAATGAACGGTGAGGAAGGACTTGAAATTGCAGGCAGCTATCTGGCTTCACAGGCAAAAAAAGCGGGACTGAAACCGGCAAATAGTAACAGCTTCTTCCAGCCTTTCACTGTAATTAAGAAAACAACTGATTATTCGAAAACAAGCGTTAAAATAATTACAAATGGTAAGGACTCTGTATTTTCCACAGAACCTTTTCTTAACCTTGTTCCAACAGGGCCTGCCAACTTTTCGCTTGAAGGAGAAGTTGTCTTTGCCGGTTATGGCATTAAAGCTGATAAATATTCCTATAATGATTTTGAGAATATCAAACCTGAAGGCAAAATACTTCTCATTCTCGACAGGGCGCCAATGAACGATGAGGGAAACAAATTAAAATTTGAAGAACCTGCATGGAACTCTGAATTCAATATCCAGTCAAAGCTCACAACGCTCCTACTTACAAAGGCAAAGGCAATTCTTGTTGTAAGCGATCCGAAGTCGGGCTACAACTCCCTCGGGGAATCAAATCCGGGTATAGCATCTTACCTTGAAGCAAAGACTGCCCTCCCTGGTGCAAAGGACGAAATGGCAAATCCCTTCATGTCGGCAATGCCGAAAGTTCTGTTCATCCACAGGAAGATGGCTGATGAACTGCTAAAGGGAACAGGTTCTGACCTGGCAACACTTCAGAAAGATATTGATAATACAATGAAAAGCAGGTCATTCACTATTGAAAACAAGAAACTGATTATCAATGCAGGCATTTCTGACAGGGAAATGACTCTGAACAATATTGCCGGATATATTGAGGGAAGTGATCCTGTTCTTAAGAATGAAGTGCTTGTATTCTCGGGACATTATGACCATATCGGGGCTTCAGGTGAAAAAATATTCGCCGGAGCCGACGACGATGCCTCAGGTTGTGCTGCTCTGCTTGAAATGGCTGAAGCATTCATTGGAATGAAAAAACCACCCAGAAGAACAATCCTTTTCCTATGGGTTGCTGCAGAAGAGATCGGCCTTTATGGTTCGGAATCATATACAAAAGCTCCTCTCTTCCCTCTTGAGAAAACTGTTGCTGATCTGAATATGGATATGATAGGCCGGGTGAAGGGTATTGCTGACACTTCAGACCAGAATCCGATGAGCGGACCAAATACAGTATTTGTAATTACTGATAACCAGAGCAGTGAGTTGCTGGCCATAGCAAAACAGGTAGATGACAGGAATAAAATCGATTTTGACTATAGCCTTGGTGGTAAGGATCATCCTCTTCAGCTCTTTTCAAGAAGCGACCACTATAACTTCGTGAAAAAAGATATCCCGGTTCTGTTTTTTACAACAGGACTCCATACCGATTATCATACTCCGGGCGATGTAATTGAAAAAATAGACTTTGCAAAAATGGAGCTTGTAACAAAAACGATGTTTGAAATTGGTATTGAAGTGGCAAACAGGAAGACAAGGCTTGTGGTTGACAATCCTTTCAGCTCCTGGACTAAAAAAACGAAATAACTTATTTAACAGGAAAATGTGTTTTAATAGCATTCCTGTATTCATTGTCAATATCAGGGATACCATTACCGTCTGTATCTCTCATAAGCCTCATGTACTCCATTACAGCAAGCCATTCTTTACCTTCCTGTACACCTGGCTGAGTCTGATCCATGTCTGCAACTGCATTCAACATGTCAGTTATTTTAACTCCTGAGCTGTCCTTGGGTGTTACATTAATAAGGCCGAAGCTCATTTTTTTGATTATTCCGATGAACTGCAGCATATATGAGTTTGCAGTTATTGAATATAAAGTTGTGTCCTTCTTTGAAAAATCAACATTCCTCTTTCCGGAACCGTCGGGTGAGATGATCTCAATTTTCCTTATCTTCTTCAGCAGTCCTCCTTCCGGATCTGTCTCAACCCTAATCCCTGAGAAATAGCAATAATTTGCAGGTGTTGACTTCCATGATACATTAAGGATTTCGAGTATGCTCTTCAGCTCCCTGCCTGTAACATACAGGCTTGCAAGCGGATATCCGGGCACATTGTCCCTGCCCTTCCCCATCGACATTATTCTGAAAATATCCGCGGGTGTCTGTAGTCCCGGAAGTATGTTTTCCCGGATCACTCCTGTTGCAACCAAACTGACATCTGTGCCTTTCTCCGAATGCCTGTTGACATAAGAATGTATGGCGTCAGCCACAAAGGGACCGAGATTACTGGCCTCCACATCTCCCTGCTCATTGCATTCGAGAAGAAATGCACTCTCTGCAACTGCCCTGGAATATTCCATCCCTAGAGGCCTGAGTATCTGATCATCAATCACTTTCTTTTGCCTCTCAATGGCTTCATTAATTTCGGGATCGCCGGCTGTTCTGTCATCTACAGGTATCAACTTTTCTTCCTCAACCCTCACTTTTCCGTTTTCAAGAACAAGTGTCAGCCTGCCAACAGATTTCCCGTAATCTCCTGTCTGCACAACAGGTACTCCGTTAATAATCAAAGGCTTGTCAATATAAGTATGAGTATGGCCACTTATTATTGCATCAATGCCCTTGACTTTTTTTGCCAGTTCCACGTCCTCACCCTTCCAGCCTCCCGATCCATCAGCGTCAACACCTGAGTGAGACAAGCATATAACTACATCACAGCCTTCATTTCTAAGTTTCTTCACATGTCTCCGGGCAGTTGCTACCTGTGACGAAAAAGTAACAGGAGCCGAAAAGGCAGCATTATCAACAGCCACCTTGCCAAGAAGAGAGAAGAAACCAAACCTGACTCCTTCACGTTCAATGATATAACTATCACGCAGAGTCCCGTTTCTGAAATGATCTTCCAGGGCATCATCCCTATAATCATT
>CAZEYY010000227.1:0-2975 GCA_964516485.1 uncultured Rikenellaceae bacterium | reverse complement strand
GGTATCCCTCATACGTGCAGGATATTATGGGCCCATTGTGCTTTGACTATGGATTCGGACCTTTCAGGTGGGTCTGCTGCTCAAACGATCCTGCTGATCTTGAGGTAACAGACAATATTGCAGTGAAAGTGCTGAAATCAATAATGAGGAAGGCCCCTGAGGAGATAAAAATGCAGCTTGCCGACAACACACACTGGATAGAGGAAGCCGGCAGGAATGCACTTGTAGTTGGTTCACAGGCAAGGATATTGTATGCCGACTCGGAAGGCCGAAGCAAAATTGCTGCAGCCTTCAACAAGGCAATAGCCAGAGGTGTAATCAAAGCTCCGGTTGTTATTGGCAGGGATCACCATGATGTTTCAGGTACTGATTCCCCATACAGGGAGACATCTAATATATATGACGGTTCAAAGTTTACTGCCGACATGGCAGTTCAAAATGTAATAGGTGATTCCTTCAGGGGAGCAACCTGGGTGTCGCTTCATAATGGAGGCGGAGTAGGCTGGGGTGAAGTAATAAACGGAGGATTCGGCATGGTGCTTGACGGTTCAGCAGGCTCAGCACGGAGGCTTAAAAGCATGCTGCAATGGGATGTCAGCAATGGAATAGCACGAAGAAGCTGGGCAAGGAATGCTCCTGCCATATTCACTATCAGGAGGGAAATGGATAGAACCCCCGGTCTGATTGTTACACTTCCGAATATGGCTGATGACAAGCTGATAGACAGTGTGGTGTAAGGTAAGGGGCTGAAGGCTGAAGGCGAAAGGCGAAAGGCGAAAGGCGAAAGGAGTAATCAGTAAGCAATAAGCAGTAAGCAGTAAGCGGTAAGCAGTTAGAGATCAGGATTTTGATAGAAGAACAACTGCCATTGCAACAACACCTTCTCCGCGACCTGTGAATCCCATTTTTTCTGTGGTTGTGGTTTTTATGGCAATATTCTCAGATTCAGTCTTCAGTATCCCTGCAAGAGTTTTTTTCATCTCACCCGTGTGTGGTGATATTTTCGGTTTTTCAAGGCATATTGTGCAATCAACATTAATGATGCTGTAGCCTTTTTCATTTACAAGAGTCAGCGTTTTTCCGAGAAGTATCTTACTATCGATTCCTTTGAATTCAGCGCTTGTATCTGGAAAATAGTGTCCAATGTCACATAGTCCTGCTGCACCCAGCAGTGCATCGCATATTGCATGTATAAGTACATCTCCGTCGGAATGAGCCACACAGCCTTTTTCGGAAGGTATATTTATTCCTCCGAGCCAAAGAGCCAGGCCTTTTTCAAGTCTGTGGAAATCAATGCCCTGACCTATTCTGATGTTCATCCTTTAGCTTTGCCTGCGTTGCGCAGTGCGTTTATATCGAATTCGAGTGAGAATCTCAGTGTTCGGGCCAGCGGATGGTTCTGCACCATCGGCATCAGATATGAGAAGTCGAGGGTAAAGGCATTCAGCCTGAATCCGGCACCGGCAGTGAAATACTTGCGGTTTCCCTTGGTCTCATGTTCACGGAAATAACCACCCCTGATAGCAAAAATATTATTGTACCAGTACTCCAGTCCGGCAGAGGTAGTAATCTCGTGCAATTCCTCCCTGAAACCTCCAGGTGCATCTACAAATGACTGAAAGATTGCAACAGGCACAGAAACATCCGGATCTTTGCCGCTTACAATGCTGTCGGGATTTGCTGTACTGTATACAGGAGGGGTTGGTACAAGCAGTTTATTGAAATCGAGAGATGCAGTAAGTGAGTTGTAGCTGTCGAGGTTTATTGTTACTGATCCGCCCAGCCTCATGTTTGTGGGAATGAAATCAGAGATCTGCGAGTCGGAATAGCTCATTTTTGCTCCAATATTTGAGATATTGATGCCGGCGGCAACACTGCCGTCCTTGTCCAGTAAATTAATATCTTTAAAATAGTAGCCTGATATGTCAGCTGCAAAAGAAGTGCCCGGTTTTGTTGCAATGCCACCGGAATATGAGCCTCCGGTAAGGTTCGAATAGATGAACCTGAAGGCTATCCCGCCCGACAGGTTGTCAGTAAAAAGCCTTGAATATCCAAGGTCGAAGGCAAACTCGTTGGGAGTGAATTCCCTGAGCAGGTTGCCATAGTCATCAGTGAAGGGCACATCGCCAAGTGAAGAATAAAGCAGGCTGGAGCTTACAACCTGTTTCCTGTCTATCCTTGTATATCCTGAAAGTAGTGCAATGTTAATGTCAGGAACAAGTGTCCTGAGCCATGGTGAATAAGATAGTCCAATACCTCCCTTGCCGTCGATAAAGGCAAATTTGGCAGGATTCCAGTGCATGCTGAATAAATCAGGGGAGGTGGCAACACCGGCATCTCCCATTCCTCCTGCCCTTGAATCGGGGGCAATAGTCAGAAACGGTACAACAGTCTGAATAGCATTCAGTTCATCAGCATTCGACTGTCCGTGAGAATAGGGGCCAACCCACAGAGTAAAAAATAAAATTAATAATCCAAGTGCACTTCTATTCATCACTGCTTTTTAAAAGATTTTGCAAATATAAAACAAATATTTTCCCCTGTTATTGTGTACGGACTATAAAATGATCAATCTTCCTGATGCAGTGGCTGTTTCTCCTTCAGGAGTTTTGATTTTTATTGTATAAGGATATACCCCCTGGCCTGCCCTTGCTCCCCTGTCATCTCTTCCGTCCCAGATAACCGGAGGAATTACAAATCCTGATGAATAATACCTGTCATGCATCGATTTGATAAGCTGACCCCGGAGGTTGTAAATATTTACTGTTACTTCAAGCTCACTGTCGGGCCTGTTATGAGTGGCTTCAAAAGTTGTTTGTTGCGAGAAGGGATTGGGATAATTGATAAGATTGTCAATAATAAAGCTTCCGTCATTTCCAACGATAAAGTTTAGTGACCTTACAGATGAATTGTTGAAGTTGTCCCAGGCCTTCAGTGTCAGGGAATGCCTTCCTTCCGGAACAGAAGTCAGGTTG
>CAZEYY010000226.1:0-2979 GCA_964516485.1 uncultured Rikenellaceae bacterium | reverse complement strand
CATTGCCGAGGCCTCCGACAAGCGGAGATACATCTGTACTGATGCCGCCTCATCATCAACCCATTCCCACAGCCTGTCCCACAATCTCATCAGACTTTCATGCGACAGGTCAATTATTGAATTGTCATCCAGGAGAACATTCTCCCTTGGCGTAATGAAAGACCTGGAGGTGATTCTGAATTTTTCAACAACGTCAAACAGCTCTTCACTTGTGCATGAGGCAATTGCTTTTATGGCATGAACCGGGGAAGGATGTCTGAGACCTTTGTTGTCAGATCCTTTTTCAGTAAGTGTTTTGAACATTACCTCACAGATCTCTTTGCCCCGTGGACTTAACTCTTCAAAAGCTTCATTAGCGTGCAGCGACATGGCATCACTCATTGTTCCAACAGAATCGTAATCTGTCTTGTCAATTGGCCTGTCCGGCTCATCAAGTTCCTGCCAGCGGTTCCAGGTACGCATCATTGCATGCTGCAGAACAGGAAGCTGATCAGTCCTGTCTCCTATATCGCTTAAGAGTATATTAACAAGATTCTGATCAATTTTAGCGCCTGCATACTTCACAGGGCCTGTGATTGCTTCCCTGTAATTTTCTGTTCCCATGTGAGGAACAAGATAGTTGCTGTTATTTATTAATTGTGTAAGTCCTTGATAATGCGCACATTCCCCAATAAAGTCAGAGCGCATTGTGAGTATTGTGAAAACATTAACAGCAGTCTGTGACACAGAATTGACAACCCTGTCAACAAAATCCGCAGTCAGCTTATGTGTTGATTCTCCTTTCGAAAGTGAGCTGTACCTGAACAGTTCCTCAAACTGGTCAATAACAAAGAGTAGCTTTGTCCCGTTTTGAGAGAAATAATTCTTCACTGCATTGACAATACCATCCGGTGAACCTGTAAGCTCTGAGTATATCTTGTCCCGTTCAGTGCCTTTTACAGAAGCGGCCATTGCATCGGCAAGATTTCCGAAAGGATCATTTCCGGGTCTGAATGAAATTATCTTCCAGTCAGCATCATTGTTTGCAAGCTTATGTACTTTTGGTAAAATCCCGCAATATATAAGTGATGATTTACCGCTTCCGGAAGCACCAATCACTGTTACAAACCTGTTGGCAAGAAGCTTCTCAAGCACTTCCTCACTTTCTCCTGCACGACCAAAAAAGAGGTCACTCTCCTCGGGTGCAAAAGGTCTCAATCCGGGGAATGGATTGAATTTCTTAGTATTTGCTATCGGACCCATAATAAAAATTTTCCATCCTAAACTCTTATACCAATGACAAGTATGTCATCGACCTGCTCATTAGCTCCTCTCCAGTCATTCAGCCTCTGAATGAGTATCTCCTTCTGCTGCACCATAGGCAGCTTATGAACTTCGCCAAGCATTTCCTGGAATCTCCGAAGCATGAACTTCTTATTATCAGGTCCGCCGAACTGGTCGGGATAACCATCGGAGAAAAGGTAAATGCAATCGCCTTTTATAATATCTATCTTATTATTTGTGAATGGTTTGGAAGCTCCTCCTTCATATACTCCAATCGGGAACCTGTCACCTCTTATAAGCTGAACTTCTTCTTCCCTTATAAGTATCATGGGATTATTGGCGCCGGCATATTCAAGCTTGCTTTCCCTGAAATTGAAAACGCAAAGAGCCATATCCATTCCATCCTTGATCGAACTCTCAGTATTACTCTCATTCAGTGTATTTATGACTCCCGCATTCAGCTCATCAAGGATAATTGAGGCAGAACGCGCTTTCCTTACGTTTACAGCATTGTTCAGCTGGTTATAGCCGACAATTGACATGAAGGCGCCCGGAACACCGTGACCTGTGCAGTCTACTGCCGAGATCATGCACAATCCGTCGGCGCTGTACATCCAGTAAAAGTCACCGCTGACTATGTCCTTGGGAAGATAGAGGATAAAATAATCCCTGAACTGGCAGTCGATGGCAGCCACAGACGGAAGTATTGCATTCTGTATCCTGCGGGCATAGTAAATACTGTCCATGATATGCTTCTTCTGCTCCTCAATCTCCTCTTTCTGCTTCTCAATTTTAAGAGTTCTTTCCTTAACCTTCTCTTCCAGTTCATAGGTATAACTTTCAAGCTGAGCGATCATCATATTGAATTTTTCAGTCAGCCTTGTTATCTCATTATTTCCCGACACTTCAGCTCTTTCACGCAGATCACCGTTTGTTATCCTGTCGACATTTTCAACAAGCTTCTTTATAGGCAGGGTAATAACCTTTGTCTTCCGGTAAATCACAAGACTGAGAACCAGCATTATAGCAAGAAAAACCACAATAAACCTCAAGGCTTCCTGCCTGAAAAGTACCTGCTGGGCAGTCCTGTCAGAAATTATCCTTATAACTGATCCTTTGTAAAAACTGGAGGATGTTGTGTCCTTTGAAGCTGCACGCTCCATATATATATAATTGTAACTCAGCCATTTGTTTCCCACCTGCTGCAGGATCTCAACAGTATCCTTGTAATGAAATACATTAAGGAGGATGTCATCCTGGTTGTCAACCTTCAAAACATTCTTGTTCATTGAGAAGGGCTCATCTGCCATAAGGAAGAGCTCTACATCAATAATACCCTGGGTTTCACTCTTTAATTCAGCTTTAGTATCCTCTATAGCCTGAACTATATTGTCAACCTGCTTTGAATAAGCTCCAAGCTCAATTATGTATTTTTTATCCCTTGTAGCCTGATAGGTATATTTCTTAGGTCTCTTTGTTGCCTGTTCAATAGCAAAAAGCTCTGCCACAAACTCTCCCTTTTTTTGTATTCCCTGAAGGTAGTTCTTCATGTTTTCTCCAAGCGAAAAGAGATTAAATCCAAGATCCTGCTTGAATGTTGTATTTATAATTACCCCTTCGCCTGATATCACATATATATCTTCATTGGAAGGATCCATTCCAATTTCATTTGCTATCTGCCGGAGATCGGCTTTTTCAATATTGTCAGTATTGGCG
>CAZEYY010000225.1:0-3000 GCA_964516485.1 uncultured Rikenellaceae bacterium | reverse complement strand
TGCTGCAGCTGCTGATGCATCCAGAACAGCATTGAATATCCCCGGATTTACTTAAAATCCTGATCATCCTGAACAGGACGTAGAATGCAGAAAGCCCCACAACTATTAATGTAATAGATTTGTTTCCAGACTGGCGTTTGATACCTTCAGAAAGCCTGGAGGGATCTTTTTTAAGGTCAGTTTTTTACAAGCATCCTGCATTGTGCTGACAGGCTGAGATCGTGTCAGCAGGGGATCCTCCCCTTGTACCCGGTAAAAAAAAAGAAAGGAAACTTTTCAATTCAGGAATTATTTCTGAAAAAAATTTCACTTTTACATTTAATAAAAGCTAAATTATTGACTATGAAATAACGCAGTCCATACTGCCAGACAGCTTTGTCTGACAGATGCAGGAAACCCGGATGATAACTGATAACATAATATTCGCATTCGCCCTGACCCTTTTTGCCGGCCTTTCAACAGGCGCCGGCAGCCTCATGGCATTTTTGTCAAAAAAATTCAGTCCCGTTTTCCTGGCAGCCTCTCTTGGTTTTTCAGCAGGGGTAATGATATATGTTTCGCTGATCGAAATATTTGTTAAGGCCAGGACATCCCTGAGCATGTCCCTGGGAGATAAGGCAGGATACCAGGTCACTGTAATTTCTTTTTTCGGAGGGATATTACTCATTGCGATTATCGATAAACTCATACCGTCATTCGAGAATCCGCACGAAATCCACAACCTGGAAGTGAACGGTTCAGCGGATGAAAACAGCAGGAAGCTTCTGCGCATGAGTTTATTCTCAGCTCTGGCAATTGCAATACACAATTTTCCCGAAGGCCTTGCAACTTTCATGGCAGCTCTGTCTGATCCTGCACTGGGCGTAAGCATAGCAGTAGCCATTGCAATTCACAACATCCCTGAAGGAATTGCGGTCTCAATACCACTCTACTACTCCACAAAAAGCAAAAAAAAGGCATTCTGGCTTTCTCTTCTCTCCGGGCTTGCTGAACCGGTGGGTGCGCTGATTGGATTTTTTATACTCAGGCCATTTTTCAACAACATGACCCTTGGAATAATTTTTGCAGCCGTTGCCGGTATTATGATATACATATCACTTGACGAACTGCTTCCCACGGCAGAGGAATACGGGGAACACCATATAGCTATCGGCGGGCTGGTAGCAGGCATGCTTGTCATGGCTCTGAGCCTCCTGCTATTCATTTAAAAATCAAGGAGCGTGCAGAAATGAATGACTTTATAGTAACATATGGAATTATCGCAATTACAGTAATCACGTCAATCCTTGCGTTTCAGAAAGCATCCTTTTATGAAAGGAGCCTCTTCTCTGCCTACTATATCCTTAAAAAGCATGAATTCCACAGAGCCATTACATCAGCATTTATTCATGCAGACATGGGACATCTGATATTCAATATGATCAGCTTTTATGCTTTTTCCCTGGGACTGGAGGCAGTGTACGGGCACCCTGTAATTGTAGCGGTCTACCTGGCCTCTGCCATTGCAGGCTCACTCCTCTCACTGCTGCTTCACAGAAAAGATTCCGACTACAGGGCCGTTGGCGCATCCGGAGCTGTATGCGGAATTATCTTTGCCTCCATATTTCTTCTGCCCGGAGGAAGTATCATTGTATTCCCCCTGCCCATACCAATGCCGGCATGGCTGTATGCAGTTATTTTTATCCTTGCATCGATCTACGGCATCGGTCGCAACACGGGCAATATCGGGCATGATGCACACCTTGGTGGCGCCATTGCAGGAATCATTGCAGCAGCTGTTATCAACCCCTATTCTGTTACATCGAGGCCTATCCTGGTTGCAGCAATAACCATCCCTGTTATAATTTTTTTTGTATTAAAAGACAGAATCAGTTTTTTGCGCAGATAAATTGCTCTTATTTAATCAGAATGACATTCTGGATTGCCCCGAAATTAAATAAATCATTATCACACAATAAACATTTTCAGGAATAATTACTGAAAAATAGGTCATTTTCCCGGTAAATTAATTGCCGTTTAGTGAAAAACATGTGGAAAAAATAATATATTGAATTATATTCATTTTATAATTGTTAATCAGGCATTAAACCCTGTAAAATAATACATTTAGAGCCTTTCGGGGCACACGTAATTTTTTATACAAACCTGAAATAAATCAGATAATTTGTTGCTTTTTTTATCATTAAAAAATATTGCTCATATTTTATAATTAAAAAAACCGGAGGTTTATCAGTATGATAAAAAGACTCGTTACTATCATGGCAGCTCTTTCACTTGCAGCGGTTATCGGCTGCTCAGGCGGAGAACAGACAAAAGACACTAAAAAAGAACAGGCTCCCGTGGTAGCAAAACTCGTGATTACTCCTGCAACTGCAACTGTAGCAGTTGGCGCAACACAGGAATTCACAGTAGCAGCAACTGATGCAAAAGGCAAAGCTGTAGCAGGCGCAGTAGTAACATGGAAAGTTACAGCAGCAGGCAAAACAGTAATCGGCACATTGAGCGCAGACAAAGGCGACAAAGTTGTTTTCACAGCTAAAGCAATTGGCAAATGTTCAGTTGATGTTGAATCAGGCACAGTTAAAGCTTCTGCAGCAGTTGAAGTTGTAAAAAAGAAGAAATAAGTAATCTTCTACAGTTATTATCAATAACAACAGGCCGGCACAACCGGCCTGTTGTTATTAATCGAGCTTTAATTTTTACAGCTATAGAATTGCCATTGATGATAATTACACGCCTCCATGAATTCATCATTTTTTTAATTGGATCATGCAATCTGTTTTTAAATGACTGGAAAAACCAGTGAGCGGTCTTACCCAGTGTCTGCATAAAGCGGTATGCCTTGAAAAAGCCGATCGCAACGGGTGGCAGGTAAAACATCTCATACGGTTTCAGGGACAGATCCTCAGTATCCGGGATAGAGCCTAACAACAGTACTGATATAATTATCGCGACACCCGCTTGATAAAATTAAATGAAATCTGTAAATTGTAGATATCA
>CAZEYY010000224.1:0-3029 GCA_964516485.1 uncultured Rikenellaceae bacterium | reverse complement strand
ACCCATGGAGGATCATTGCAGTTCTGCAAAAATCCTGAAGGAGGATCAACAAGTCTTGGCAGGGAGTCAAATGGAAGATATTCCTTCCATATCAGGTCCGATTCAGTTCCCGGCACAGTTCCCCTCCAGAAGGAGTAATCTCCCCTGCTTCTTGCCGGAATGTTGCCGTTATAAAGGTAATAAATGTGTCCGTCGCGATCGGCATAAATAATATTGAACATGGGATTCTGCACCATCCTGACTGCTGATTCAAACTCATTCAGGTTTCCTGCCATGCCCATCCTGTGATATTGTTCAAAGATCCCTGCATTTTCAAGTCCGGCCAATCTTACAGCCCAGGCTTTATTTCCTTTTTCTCCCACAACAGGTCCGTGAAGAGAATACCTGCAGGAAGAAGTTTCTGTTTTCAGCGATCCGTCTTTCTGAAGCACCTGAACTAAGATCTCTATTTTCTGAAAAGGAACTTTTTTATTATCAAGAATGTAATTATCTCCTTCTGTTTCAAGCTCATACCTGTCGGCTCCATCAATAGGGTTTACAGTGTGTGTCCAGCCAAGATTTTCATTGAAGGCAATTGTGAGGGTGGGCATTCCGACAAGGCTGACACCGTAGAGATTAAAATCTTCAGTATTAAGGTGTGCTTCGTACCAGATAAAGAATCCTGACCATGGCAGGTGTGGATTTGACATCAGCATGGCATTGCCTGAAGCAGAACGTGAGGGACCTATTGCTATTGCATTTGAACCAGGTTCTGTTAATCTTTTCACAGCAGAAATTTCATCCATTCCAAGAAATTCTATACAGATAACTCTCAGGGTATGAGCCATAATATCCTTTGATGTTACAGGCAGGATTTTCCTGCATTGTTCATTTATTGTCCCTGAGTTTTCAGAAGCATAATCATTGATGCCTTTTACAAAGGCATCAATATACTTTCTGAAAACAGGATTCTGTTTTGAATACGCTGCATCAGCAAGGCTGTCAATCCGGAAAAGCTTCATGAGCCGGTCTGATTCAAGACCTGACTCACCGAAATAAGATGCAGATGTTCCCCTGGCCTGGGAATAAAGTTTCAAAATTAGATCAGCATGACTTGTCATCTGGGCCCGGCCAAATTCATAGTACATCTGAGTTGCATCAGAAGCGTAGATATGCGGTACACCATAGTTATCCCAGAGAATTTCATTTGGAATACTCTTTTTACAGCAAGTACCTGCTGATACTAATAAAATCAATATCAGGGATTTAATAAGCGAATTATTCTTCATTATCCCGGTACGCTAAAAGACTGATGAAATATCAATAAGTTTCTCACCAAAGAGCTTTTCAGTTATTTCTGACAGCTTTTGTTCATCACCGGTAATATGGAAGATCCTCTGCCGGTGAGTTATTGTTCCTCCGGGAGTAAGAAAGGCTGCTGGAGAAGAACTTTCAATTTCATAGAAGGGCCCCATAATGCTGCCATCTTCAACAGGTCCGTCATTGTACGAGTTCACAACGTCTCCGCTGAACGGATCATCCTGTTTTCCCCATTTGCTGTTGACGTATTTTGAAGGTGATTCCGGTGCAGAATACCACAACAGCGTAAGTACTTTCTTATCAGGATCATAACTTCCGCAGAAAGGCAGGGCACGCATTGGCGTTATACCTATTTTACTTCTGTGTTTTCCATCCACCCTGAAATATAAAATTCCATCCTTCACTATCAGCCTGTCAGCAGGAACCTTACCGAAGTAGTCATCATTGACTATTTTTCCGGCTTCAGTTTCCGGGCCTTTCCTAAACGGAATAAAAACTATTCCGGAAGGAGACGGATTGAACATTGCGAGTATCCATACCGACAGGGAGCCTGATTTTTCATCCCAGGCTGCCTGGCCATTATTCTTCAGGATATTTTCCGATTCATAGGCAACAAACGCGAGTGATTTATCAATCGGAATACCGAGTGCAGCTTCGGTTTCAGTGTGGCCAAGCAGTTTTATGTTTCTTTCAACACCTATTTCAAGCCTGGTGCCTGAAGCATTTACAAGGGAAAAATCCCTTTTGAACGCAGCCTGGCTGTCAGAGCTGGAAACTGTTTCAAACGACTCTGTATCTATCTCTTTAGGAACAATCCAGTTATTAAATATCTGTTCGGTCCCGGGTTTGAAATAAATTGAGAACGGTCCGCCTTCAGGTCCAAGCCAGAACCTTTCCTCACCACCATAGGGATTAAACTGGCTGCTGGGCTTCCCGGCTTCAATGAACCTGTAATTAATCCACCCGAAACTGGCTCCGGCATTGCCTGCCACTGAGCTCGTCATAACCCTTCCCTGGTATCCGGGTATAATAAGGAGACGGGCACCATTATCGGCACCTTTCAGTTCCAAAAAGGGAATATTGTGTTTTGTAAAAAAGGCAAGATCATAGCCATAGGTTCCGGGAGAAAAAGATTCATTCATTGATACTTTGTTTTTATTTGACGAATTAGAACATGCTGATATAAAAATCAGAAATACAACCATTTGTACCAGGTTGTATTTAACTAATGAAGATTTGATCATTGATATTGATTATTTATTTGGTTTTGGAGCAATATAAAGCACATCTTCCTTAAGCTGAACTGTTTTCTGGCGGTGATTTGATATAAGTATGCCTGCCAGAATGAGTATGGCCAATACCAGGAGAAGGATAAATGGTCCGCTTTTAATAAACTCAAAAAAGAATGAATTCCTTTTCATCTGAGACCAGAATTTGGTTTATATTATTAAGTTAAAACCAGCCGGTCTTTCAAAATTAGTAAAAATTTGTTAAAAACCTCTTTTTACGAAACAGGATTCATCCATACAAGCTGTTTTTCAAGGCTGTCGCTAAGCTTGTAGGGTTTGATATGGTCCGAAATCTTCTCTCCAACTATACTGATCTTGCTTATATCTGCCGGTCCCATTCCTGCCTGTGCGCAGAAATTAAGGTAGCCCACCTTCGCAAAATCAATTCCCATCAGCTCAATGCCAACCCTGTCGGCAGCAAACCAGTCAAGACTTGCAACG
>CAZEYY010000223.1:0-3081 GCA_964516485.1 uncultured Rikenellaceae bacterium | reverse complement strand
GCAACAGTGGTAACCGTCATCCATACACAGGTAACAAAGGCCATTGTTGAAACCGGTCCAACCTTGTCCTGGTGGTTCTTGAGCGGAACAGATGCATCCTGAAGTGGTGCGCAGGTGTCAACAACAATATCGGCAAGATCAAAGATTGTTTTGCCACATGAATGTCTTGTCTGTTTTCCTTTTGCTTCTGCAGCTGATCCGAATACAACAACTTTCATCCCCCTTTTTCTCGACTCCAGTGCAATGTCAATATTCACATTGTTTATTCCTGTATGTGAGAAGAGCCACATTGTGTCATCCTTGCTGAACTCATAGCTTTTCATTATTGACACACCATAACCTTCAACCCTCTCAAGGAACAGGAACTGATGAACACCCATCTCACCTGTTATCTTTGTGAAGAAGGTAAGGGGAAGTTCAATCATAGGATGGAAACCAACAAATCCTCCGATACGCGGATACATTTCTTCAATCGGAATTGTTGCATGACCACAACCGAAAGTATGAACCCAACGGCCTTTCTCAATCGTGTCTGCCATAACTTCCGCAGCCTTGCGGATATTGTCCATCTGTGTTGTCTCAATGCGGGTCATTATGTCCCTTGCATTGTTAAGCCATTGTAGTGCTAACATAACTTTTTGATTTTTAATAATTTATTTAATATGTCTGGTTTTATTTAATATCACTGCTGAAAGAATTATCATTATAAGTGTTTCTGCAAAGGCAAAGGTAAGCAAATGTGTCACTCCGAAATGCTGTGCCACCAATCCCATCAGAAAATTAATTATTGTATTGCCGATAAGTGCAATGAAAAATATTATGCTGAAGGCAGTTCCGGACAGTTCAGCAAAAAGTCCTCCGGCTATACCTAACATAATCGGAAAACCACCTGCCAGTCCTGCTCCGAGAAGTATAAGCCCTGCAACAGAAAAGTTATATGAATTGCCAAGCTTCAGTATAATGAGGCCTGCAATAATGAGAGAAAAGGTAATTATAAGTAACCTGAGTGAGGAAAATCCCCTGAAGAGACTGCCTGTTAAAAGCCTCATAGCAACAAGTCCTGCAACAAAAAATGTAAGGGCAAACAGTGCTGTGCTCTGCTCTGTGCCAAGCCTGGTTGTTATATAAGTTGTTGTCCAGTTGTTTATTATTCCCTCAAATCCACTCTGGAAAAAGAGGAAGAATGCTATTAGGAGCAGTGAACCGTTACCGGCCAGCTTAACTGTTTCCCTGAAAGGAACTCCCTTTGATTGTTTTGGCGGAGGAAACTTAATTACAAGGAAGAACAGGGCAATAAGCAGTGTAAGTACACCTATTGCCGCTATAATTGTTTCAGAGCTGAGTGAATTGCGCATCAGGCCCAGAATTAAAGGCATGCCAAGTGCTCCTATACCATAGAATACTCCCAGAAGGCTGATATTGGCTCCTTTACCTGTCTCGCTTATATCGGCCACAAGTGCATTTGTTGCACCGTTTATTGCTCCGCCTCCAAGGCCTACAAGCAATATGAAAAACTTAAGCATCAATTCCGATCCTGTAAATCCAATGCCAAAAAATCCAGCGGCAAGAATCACTGCGGAAACAGCAAGCAACATCCTGTAACCCTTCCTGTCAGCTATCGGACCGAACAACAATGATCCTGTCAGAATCCCTGTCGGAAGGATTGAAAATAAAGTCCCTGCAGCTATCTCATCCAGTCCCAGCCTTGTACGGAGATCAGTTACAATTGAACCAAGAGTGATCATGCAGATGCCAAATAAAAGCATGCCTGCACATGCAGACCAGAACACAATCTTTTTACTGTACATAGTTCATATTTTTCATTATACCACCGAACTGAGGGCAAGGTATGCAGCTCCATATACTCCGGCATCTCCCTTAAGTGCTGATCCTGTCAGCTTAACCTGGGAAATCCCTACAGGTTGTGCCCATTTCTCCGCTTCCTCATATATTGCCGGCAGAAGAGGCAGAGCAGGACCAAAAACCCCTCCTCCGAAAATTATCATTTCAGGATTGAACAAGCTGACAAGATTGGCAACAGCCATACCCCAGAATTCAATACACTGCCTTATTATGCCTGATGCAAATTCGTCTCCTTTTTCGTATGCTTCGAAAACATCATGAGAACTGATTTTTTCCGGATCAGCCTTCCTCAGTATACCATCATATTCTTCATTGTCAGCCAGGTCTGATTTAGCAACCTTTGCTATCCCCTCTCCCGAAGCATAATACTCAAAACAACCGCAATTCCTGTATTTTTCATGATATGGCCTCTGTAAAGCCCACCATCCGATGCATCCTGCAATATCGTGGCTGCCCCTCAGTATCTCGCCATTTATAAGTATCCCGGCTCCAATTCCGGTTCCAACTGACATGAAGATGGCATCCCTGCAGCCTCTGGCATTGCCTTTCCATACTTCTCCAAGAATGTAGCATGCACGGTCGCTGTCGATCCTTACAGGTATATTCCCGGCCATAGCCCTGACTTCCTCAAGTAAAGGATAATCCTCCCATCCGGGTATGTTGGGAACCCAAGTTGTACCAGTCCCCGGATGGGCAATTCCCGGTACCGAAATCCCGATAGCTTCAAGGGGAACTCCTTCATTTTTTCCCTTTTCAATAAAACTTGTAACCTGGCCGGTGATGAGCTGTCCCACTTCCTGTCCTGCTCTTTTTCCAATGGGCACAACCTCTTTTGAAATAAGATCCCCCTCTTTTGAAAAAACAGCAAGAGCCAGTTTTGTACCTCCCAGGTCTATCCCTAAAACAGCCATATCAGTATTATTTTCCCGATCGTGTTATTTTCCATATCTCTGCTCCCTTCTCCCCTATCTCACCTGTCACAATTTCAACGGTCTTTGAACGGTCAGCCTGTTTAAGTGATCTTTTCCCGACCATCTCAGTCAGTTCCCAGGTTCCGGATTCCGGTACATTAAGCTTTATTGTTGCCTTCTCAGTAGTTCTGCCATGATTCAGGACGTACATTACATATCCGTCCGGAAATTCATGTAGCCTGATTATCAGATTATTTGCCGCATCTTCGGGTTGTGATGAGGTAAATGGCCTGTCAACCTTTGCCCA
>CAZEYY010000222.1:0-3101 GCA_964516485.1 uncultured Rikenellaceae bacterium | reverse complement strand
GCTTTTCTGTAGCTTCTGAGCTTCATCAGATCGTCGTTGATTTTCGCAGGGCCCGACTTCAGAACATGCCTGGTGATCTGGAAGTCACTGAATCCGTTTATCTTGGCATGGGCCAGAAGTTCATTTGGTATTGATTCAAATGTATTGTAAGTGCAAAGAGCATCCTTTATATTAATTATGTTCCTCAGCTTGAAGAGGAACCACTTGTCAATTTTTGTGAGTTCATAGATCCTGTCGACAGGCATTCCCTTTTCAAGGGCTTCAGCAATTGAAAAGATCCTCATGTCAGTTGGTTCCGACAGTTCCCTTTCTATGTCCTCGAAGCTCAGGTCGCGGTTTCCCGTAAAGCCATGCATTCCCTGTCCGATCATTCTCAGACCCTTCTGGATGGCTTCTTCGAATGTTCTTCCTATTGCCATTACCTCGCCGACACTTTTCATGCTGCTTCCGATGAGGTGTGAAACACCTTCAAATTTATTGAGGTCCCATCTTGGTATTTTGCATACAATGTAATCCAGGGCAGGTTCGAAACATGCAGTTGTGTTCTTTGTTACAGAGTTCTTTAGTTCGTGAAGTCCATAGCCCATGCCGAGCTTTGCGGCGATGAAGGCAAGCGGATAGCCTGTGGCCTTTGAGGCAAGTGCGCTTGAGCGCGAAAGCCGGGCATTCACCTCAATAACCCGGTAATCTTCCGATTCGGGCGACAGGGCATACTGAACGTTACATTCGCCCACAATGCCTATATGCCTGATAATACGGATTGAAAGTTCCCTGAGTTTGTGATATTCGCTGTTTGTAAGCGTTTGTGAAGGAGCAACTACAATACTCTCACCGGTATGGATTCCCAGAGGATCGAAGTTTTCCATGTTGCACACAGTGATGCAGTTGTCATACCTGTCGCGTACAACCTCATATTCAACCTCTTTCCAGCCTTTGAGTGATTCCTCAACAAGTATCTGGGTGGTATAGGAGAAGGCTTTTGATGCAAGCGCCCTGAGTTCTTCCCTGTTTGATGCAAAGCCGCTGCCCTGTCCTCCGAGAGTATATGCAGCCCTTATTATTACAGGGTAACCGAGTTTTTCTGCCGCATCAATTGCTTCATCAACGCCTGTGACTGCAATGCTGCTGGGTGTTTTTACATTTATCTCATCGAGTTTCCTGACAAATAGTTCCCGGTCCTCAGTATCCATTATGGCTCTGACAGGAGTTCCCAGTACCCTGACCTTATATTTTTCATAGATGCCTGCCCTGAAGAGTTCGGTTCCGCAATTGAGAGCTGTCTGGCCTCCGAATGAAAGAAGTATACCATCAGGTCTTTCTTTTTTAATTACCTCCTCAACGTAATACGGAGTTACAGGAAGAAAATATATTTTGTCGGCAAGTCCTTCAGATGTCTGAACAGTGGCAATGTTAGGATTTATAAGCACTGTCTTGACACCTTCTTCCTTAAGAGCTTTAAGTGCCTGTGATCCGGAGTAGTCAAATTCACCTGCCTCTCCGATTTTAAGAGCGCCTGAGCCAAGTATTATTACCTTTTTTATATCTTCTTTCATTGTCAGGATTTGTGCGCCAAAAATAGCATATTTTTTTGATTTATATTTCATTTTGTGAAAAATTGAATATATTTGCAAAAAATATGCATAAATATGCAGAAGACAAAAAGAATACTTGCAATTGAGAAAATAATCAGGGAGGCCAGGATAACGACACAGGAGGACCTTCTGAAGAAGCTGAAAAGCAAGGGAATAACCTGCACTCAGGCTACTCTTTCAAGGAATCTGCGTCAGCTTGGAGTAGGCCGTACTCCTGACGGATCAGGCGGATACAGGTATACACTGCCTGATAATAACCGGGGAAGCAGCGAGTCTCCGTTACGGCTTAACATAGTGCCTGTTATACAGGATATTATAGAAGCGAAGGGAATGATAATAGTAAAAACCCTTCCGGGTAATGCAAGCAATACGGCTCTGTTCATAGATAATGCCGCAAGGTATGAGATTGCAGGAACAATTGCCGGTGATGATACAATTCTACTGATTCCGCGGGACGGAATAACATCAAACCAGCTTCATTCATGCCTTGAGATAATTCTTCCGGGCCTGCATGAACAGATAAGAAAGTAACTTCATGTATAATTCAAATAATAAATATAATTCAAGATGAAAGAAAAAGTTGTGCTCGCATACAGCGGCGGATTGGATACATCAGTGATACTTAAGTGGCTGATTGAAAAGGGATTTGAAGTTATTGCCTTTGTGGCAGATGTAGGCCAGAAGGAAGATTTTAACGCGTGCAGCGAAAAAGCCAAATATCTCGGAGCATCAAAGGTTATTATAGCCGACCTTAAGAGGGAGTTTATTGAAGACTATGTTCTTAAGGCAATTATGGCAAATGCGATATATGAAGACAGGTACCTTCTGGGCACAGCCCTTGCACGTCCTCTTATTGCAAAGAAACAGATTGAGGTTGCCAAGGCCGAAGGTGCAACAGCAGTTGCACATGGCGCCACAGGAAAAGGAAATGACCAGGTGAGGTTTGAGCTGACATATTTTGCTCTTATGCCCGGAGTGAAGGTTATATCGCCATGGAAAGACAAGGAATTCCTTGCACAGTTTCAGGGAAGGACCGACCTTCTCAAATATGCTTCTGACCATAAAATACCTGTGAAGGCAAGCATCGACAAGCCTTACAGTGAGGACGATAACCTTATGCATATAAGTCATGAGGCAGGTATTCTTGAAGATCCCATGTATTCTCTGAACAAGAATATGCTTGAGAAGATGGTTATGCCTCAGGATGCACCTGACAAGGAGACAAGGATAGTGATACATTTTAAGAATGGTCTGCCTGTGAAGCTTGTCAACAAGGATGACGGAACAATAAAGGAGGATGCCTATGAAATGTATGTTTACCTCAATGAGCTTGCAGGAAAGAACGGCATTGGGCTTCTCGATATGGTTGAGAACAGGTTTGTAGGTATAAAGTCAAGGGGTGTGTATGAAACACCGGCCGCTACAGTTCTCCATATTGCACACAAGGATATTGAAGGAATAGCTATGGACAGGGAAGTGATGCGGCTCGTCAGCATGCTTACTCCAAAA
>CAZEYY010000221.1:0-3112 GCA_964516485.1 uncultured Rikenellaceae bacterium | reverse complement strand
CGGAACAGATGTGAAAGGCTGGTGGTTCGACGGACTGTATGACTGGAATAATATAAGGAGTACAAGGATGGATATGTCACTTAAGCATAACATCAGTACACATACACTTGCAGCAAAAGCAGGAAATAAAAACAGCATTGTGACATATAATTACGGTTTCGGTACGATCCATGTTAATACCCCGTATTGTGATTACAGTTCCGGAGAAAAACAGACAATTGATGAGTTTCCTTCCTCAAGGTGGGTAGAGCCTGGCGTACAGTGGTTCCTCTTCACTTACCTTGGAGAGAAGTGGGGTGGAAGTGGAAGCCAGTTTAAAACTGAGGAACTTGTTGAAAAGGCAAAAAGGATAGTTCAGGGTGAAGGTGTTCTGTGCCTGGAGGTAGTTGTTAATAAAAGGGGAGATATTCTTCCAGATCATCTCGGGCAGATAAAGGCTGTCGGCAAAGGCCTGGGCAAAGCTTCTAATTAATGAAATATCAGATAATTACAATACCTCAAATATATGAAAACACTCATCAAGGCATTTAACCTGATCTTTTTGTTTATTCTCATTGCTGCTTGTCAGAATGAATTAGACAAGTCAGACAGAGAAAAACAACTTTCGATAATTCCACTTCCTGTAAAAATGACATTAAATCAGGGACAGTACGAATTGAAAGGTAATTCAGTTATTTTTTATTCGGGGGATGAATTGCTGTCTCTTGCAGAATACCTCGCTGATCAGATTAATATCTCCTCCGGAATGGAACTCCGTACTCAGAGAGGCTCAGGTAAAGGTATAAGCCTTTCTGTTCATGACGACCTGTCTGCAACTCTCGGACAGGAAGGCTATAAACTGGATATTTCAAAACGGGGTATTGAAATAACAGCAGGAAACACACGAGGATTATTATATGGTATGCAGACACTTCTTCAGATGATCCCTCAGGAAGATGATGGCTGTGCAGAATGCGGTGAGGATGAACTGGAATTTCAATATGTTTCTGTTGAAGATTTTCCGCGGTTTAAATGGCGTGGTCTTCTTCTGGATGTCAGCCGGCATTTCTTTACGATTGATGAGATAAAGAAGATGATCGATGAAATGGCTGCCTATAAATATAATGTACTTCAGCTTCATCTGACTGACGATCAGGGATGGAGGCTTGAAATAAAGAGTTTGCCTGAGCTTACGGCAAAAGGTGCCTGGCGTGTTCCCAGGACCGGATTGTGGTGGGAAAGAGAAGTTCCGCAGGAAGGAGAAGCTGCTACTTACGGAGGCTTTTATACTCAGGATCAGATTAAGGAACTTATTGAATATGCCAGATTCAGGAATATAGATATTTTGCCTGAAATAGAAGCTCCGGGTCACAGCCTGGCTGCCATTGCCGCTTATCCGTATCTGTCCTCCACCGGCAGGAAATACCATGTCAATCCTGGCAGTAAATTTTATACCATTGATGATAATTCCATTTGTGCAGGCAAGGAAACTTCGTACGAGTATATGGAGAAGGTACTTACAGAAGTGGCTGAACTCTTCCCGTTTGAATATGTCCATATCGGAGGTGATGAATGTTATAAGGGTTTCTGGGAAAAATGCCCCGATTGCCAGAAAAAGATGAAGGAAAACAATCTGAAGGATGAGAAAGAACTTCAGAGCTATTTCATTAAAAGACTTGAAAAGATACTGGAGTCGAAGGGTAAAAAGCTTATCGGATGGGATGAGATCCTTGAAGGCGGACTGGCTCCGAATGCTGCTGTAATGAGCTGGCGCGGCATGCAGGGAGGTATTACCGCTGCAAAGGCAAAACATCAGGTTGTAATGAGCCCTGTGGAATTTGCATACCTCGATTTTTATCAGGGAGATCCTGCAATAGAACCTCCAACCTATGCAATGCTCCGACTCAATAAAGTCTATGAATTTGAGCCTGTACCGGAAGGTGTTGATGCTGATTATATTCTCGGAGGGCAGGGAAATCTCTGGGCTGAGAGTGTTCCCGTATTCAGACATGCAGAGTATATGCTCTGGCCCCGTGCATTTGCACTTTCTGAAGTACTTTGGTCACCTAAGGACTCCCGTGACTGGAATGACTTCGTGCAGCGTACCGAATATAACCTTGGAAGGCTGGCCAGGGCTGATGTTAATTATTCTCTTAGTTTCTATGATGCCATAATAACACCTTCAAAGAATGAAGAGGGCAAGCTTCTTATAAGCCTGGATTCAGAACTTGCTGATACAGAAATATATTACACTTTTGATAATACATATCCTGATGATCATTCATCAATATACAAAAAGGGAGAAAAACTTACAATTCCAAAGGATGCCGATACCTTCAGGGTAATAACATGGAGAGATGGAAAACCTCTGGGAAGAATAATTACTTTAAAGCTTGATGACCTGGTGAAGAGAATTCCGGTATCATGAACTCACCCCCTGCCCCCTCTCTGCTTCGCAAAGAGGGGGTAAGGGCTGGAGAATAAGCTAACATTAAAATAATAAACAAGATATTGATAAGCTTCACATGAACTCACCCCCTGCCCCCTCTCTGCTTCGCAAAGAGGGGGTAAGGGACCCGGAAAATGAAGTTAGTTTTGATAGAATTTATGGGAAAAGGCAAGTACATTGATTTCAAAGTGATTAAGAACAGTGCCAGAGAGCTCAGAAGAGATATGACAGATTCTGAAACTCTTCTTTGGGATCAATTAAGGGACAGAAGACTTTCAGGGTTGAAATTTCTGCGTCAGCATCCAATCGTTTTCAAGGCAGATTACAAAGGTCTGAATTATTTCATAGCAGATTTTTATTGTCATGAGAAAAAGACTGTAATTGAACTTGATGGTCCTATACATGAAACAACATTCGAATATGACCAGTTCAGGGATGATGAACTTAAAAAGCTTGGAATTAATACTCTCAGACTGAAAAATGAAGAGCTCGAAAATATGGATGATGCATTATTAAAGATTAAACAATATCTTGAAAATTACGGATAATAATAAAAATCATCTCCCGTGGCATCCCCCTCTTTGCGATAGCAGAGAGGGGGACTGAGGGGGTGAGTTCATGTAGAGCATGATAGCAGAGAGGGGGACTGAGGGGGTGAGTTCATGTAGAGCATGATAGCAGAGA
>CAZEYY010000220.1:0-3179 GCA_964516485.1 uncultured Rikenellaceae bacterium | reverse complement strand
AAATCAGCACTTGGTTTTACTCCAAAATCAAATGTTATGTCTTTTTTGACTTTGCAATCATTAACTGTTGTGGCAGTGAGAGTTACGAGATGCTGGCCACCTGATTTGAATGAATATCCCGGTTCCTGTTTGCTGCTGTATTCTGTTCCTCCAATATCAGAAAATGACCACAACCAGGAACTGACCTCATCAGCAGAAGTGGAATTATTCACAAACCGGGTACTGTCCTTGCTGCTTATATTGATACAAAGATTCACAGGAGAGAAAGATACAACAGGTGCAGGATGAATTGTGAAAGGCACTCTACCTCTTATAGAACATCCTGTTCTTACATTAAGGTAGGTATAAGTTATAGCTGTATCACCAAGGGCTTTTGAAGGAGTGAAGTAGCCGGTTGTGACAGGACCTGTGAAGACGCCTCCACGCGGAGTAGTTATCAATTCGACAGGTGTATCATTTTCACAATATTCTTCTCCGGCTGCTATTGGTTTAATTTCAACAACGCCGAGTGAGTCGACATTAACTGTTGCAGAAACCTCAAATTCAGTATTATACTGATCATAGTATGTAAATACAAGGTTGTGGTCTCCCTTTCCTGCAGAAGCAGGATCGAAAGCTCCATGGGCTGAACCCAGATCAGTTAATCCCGGGCCGGAGAAGGAGCCATTATACCATGGATTTGAAGAAGTATATGTCAGAGTATCTGTAATGCCGTCATAGCAATACTGATTACCTGTATTTATGCCAATTATAGTACCTCCAGAAGCCCTTACATAGAGAGTATCCTTCTTCACTGTCGTACATCCTTTTGTGTCTGTGAATGTCAAGGCAATCTCATTATCTCCAAGACCTGCCACATCTGGATTGAAAACATAATCAGTGCCTGACTTGTAAACCCCTTTACCTGAGAATATTCCTTCAGAAGGTGATCCGCTTAAGACAATCGGATCCTCTTTAACATTGGCTGTAACTCTGGTGTTGAAAATACTTACAACGGGAGCCTGGTTAACAGTTACAGGCAGAGATGCAGTTTTCGTACATCCAGAGCTATTGACAGTTGATGTATGAGTATAACTTACCGTGTAAGGGGTGCCTGATGGCGGCGTCAGAGATGGATAGAAATCGGCAAGTAATCCATAGTTATTGAATCCTGCAGATGGACCGGAAAATGAGAAATTACCGCTTCCTGTTGAATTCTCAACAAGCACTCTCAGAGTGGCAGTACCTTCATAATCACAGTAATTGTCTTTAAGCCCTGTTATCACTATCTTGCCTATGGAATCAATATAGACACCCTTTGATATTGAATACGGAACGTCGTCCCAGGTATATGAGAATGTAAGTGTATCATATCCTGCTCTTGCAGCAGCAATATTGTAAAGAGCTGTAGTACCTGAAGTCCAGATAATGCTGTTCTTTTTATTTTTGAAATCAGTTATGTTCACTACATCCAGAGGACCGTCTGGGAGCCCTGTAACTGTAATACTAACTGCCTGATCGCGGTAACATTCAACTGAAGAGAGACCGTTTATAGTTCCCTGAGCCTTTCTTATCACAGTGTTTTTACTCTCCTCATCAGTACACCCATTGCCATCGACGATCCTGAAGAGTATAGTTTTCGGACCTGTTCCTGCAAGGTTTGGGAATAGTTTATTCCCTGAAATACCGTCACCATAAAAGACACCTCCTGAGGGTATAGTCCCGATAAGTGTAAATGGATCACCTTCAACATTATATGAAGGGTCGAGATCAAATGAAGCATTCGGCATCGCATGAATTGTAACATCCTTTGGAAGGATATTGCTCTTACATCCGTTTGCAGTTGTATACTGATAAGTAATATGATATGTCAGTCCTGGAGTACCCATCTCCGGATGGACTTTTGCAACCGGGTTGGTTTTATCAGATAGAATATCACCGGTCCATTCAGCTGTTCCTCCTGCAGGGTATAGTCCATAGACTTGAATATTCTGAATATCATCCGCAGCACAGTAATCGGTTTTCAGATTACTGATCTCAGTAATTGTACCTACCTGCTCAACATAAATATTTGCACTGAGAAGATAATAGTATCCAAGATAATTATAGTACAGGTACAGATAGTTACTTCCAACATTCAGCATTGCGGGATCAATTCTTACTGACCATGGAACACTACCGAGATAAGGATTTGGAAGAAGATTCTCTGAACCAGGTACAATACCAACCTTATTTCCCACTGAATTAATAAAGAAGCCATAAGGTGTATAAGGTACTGCATCGACAGGGATATTTTCAACAGTAATCTCATCCTGGGTGTCATCACTGCAGTAAACTGTTTTAACAGAACCGAAAGCTGTTGATGCTGCAATCACTGTAAGATCCCTGGTGGCCTGTTGCGAACAGGTATTTGTTGTATTAACTATTGAATAATTGTAAGTTATTGTAAATGGTCCACCTATACCGGCATTCTTTGGTGAGAATATCCCGTTGGTTACATTCGGACCAGAAAATACACCACCTGCATTGTTTGCTGTTAGTGAAACAGATTCCACAGTTACAGGATATGTTGTTTGTGTAAGGTTAATGCGTGCCAGAGGTACGCTGGTAACGGTTGTCCCGGTCTTGACTGTTGCAACAGATTTAGGTGTGACCTGAAATGTAATTTCTTCTGTACTTAATATATCTTCAGCTGTCAGTGTATAAGTTAAACCTGTTCCTTTTTCGGTGGCACCCCTGAACCATTTTCTTTCAGATGCGCCTTCTGCTCTTGCGAAGGAATATGTGTATCGTGCTGTAAGCACCTGTCCTTCTGCACGTATACCCTGAATACATACATCAGATGCAACAGGTTTTGGAGAAGATGGACTTATTGGCACTTCAACAGTAGCTGAACTCAGAACAGCATCTCCTGTTGTGGGATAACCTGAAGTGGAATATGGAGTTACTTCAAAAGTAAGTGTATATCCCTCATCATCAGCAGTAATAATATATGTTGAACTTGTCGCACCGCTTATTGCAAGACCACCTGACCTAAGCCACCTGAAGGTAGCGCTCTGTGGTCCGTCGCCATCAGGATCACTCAGTGCATAATTACCGGTTAGAGTGCTTCCCACAGTCACTGTACCACTTATCGATACACCTGTGGCAACAGGTTTCGAATTAACAGCTCCAAAACCTGTTGGTGACTGTTCTTCAGC
>CAZEYY010000219.1:0-3179 GCA_964516485.1 uncultured Rikenellaceae bacterium | reverse complement strand
AGCATAACCTTGCCAAGGTTAGGGTCGCGGGTTCGAGTCCCGTCTCCCGCTCAAAAATGAGGAAGCAGTTGTCGCTTCCTCATTTTTTTTTATATTTCCCGTAAATTCATATAAATATACCACCGATATGGAAAACAGCGGGAATATTTCTAAATCAACATGGTTCTACATTGCAATAGCTGGCGTTTTCATGGTGGTAATCTGTCATTCCTGGCTTTCTGACGGCATGTTCATGGATGGAACAATATATGCCGTATTATCGAGGAATATGGCTAATGGAAGCGGCTCATTCTGGAATCCTCATTTTTCTGATACTTTTTTCCCTGTTTTTGTCGAACATCCTCCCCTTGCCTTTGGAATTGAAGGCCTCCTTTTCAGAGTTTTCGGTGACAACAGGTTTGTCGAAAGGTTTTATTCCCTGTTTACAATCGTCATTACTGCAATAATAATTGTATCTGTCTGGAAAGCAGTAGTGAAAAAATCAGCAGTTGCATGGCTGCCATTATTATTCTGGATCACCATGCCAACAGTAAACTGGATCTCTGTTAATCACATGCTTGAAAACACACTGGCAATATTTATTTGTCTTTCTGTTCTATTTTATATAAAAAGCATGCAGTCAAACAGGATCTTATTCATATCGCTCTCTGGTTCAATGCTTTCACTCGGATTTCTCACAAAAGGATTTGTCGCACTCACTCCTCTCTCCCTTCCTTTCTTTCACTGGCTTTTTATGAGAAAGAACAGGTTCATTGCCATGTTTTCCGATTCGCTTTTAATGCTCGCTTCTGCCATTATTCCCCTGCTGCTTCTTTATCTTTTTACCGGAGCTCATGAGTTCCTTCCGAAATATATAAGCATGGCCTCCCATAAGATTTCATCGGGTGAAACGGCAGATTCAAGATTCTATATCCTGTACAGGCTCCTTATGGAATTACTGCCGGCAGCAGTATTAATAATACTTTTCATTTTAATAAGGAAGTTTAAGAAAGGTTCACTTCCCAGGTTATCGTGGAATATGAAGCCAGCACTTGTTTTCTTTTCCCTGGGCATGGCCGGGATACTGCCCATTCTTACAACAATGGACCAGAGCACCTATTTTGTTTATCTCAGCCTGCCCTTCTTTGCAATATCGTTTGGACTTGTCTTTGAAAAAACACTTGAACCGCTTATTTCAAAAATAAACTATACGTCAACAGGATTCAGAATTTTCAAAATTTCCGGCATTGTGATTTTAGCAACAGGTCTTAGCCTTTCGGTTTATTTTTCAAAGGAGATCAACCGTGACAAAAGCATGATCAGGGATTTGAGGCTTATACTTCCGGAGCTGAGTGCGAACAGCACAATAAGCATTCTCCCGCAAATGAAGGAAAACTATAGTCTCTATACTTATTACGCAAGATATGGAAATGTCAGTCTGGATACTGTGGCAGGCAACAGGCATGAATATCTGCTTATAAATAAATCATTATTCTCGGATACTCTCGTCAGGAGTTTTGAAAAGATCGAACTTAATACAAGCGAATACCAGCTGTTCAGAAGAAAGAACCAAGATTAATTAATCCCGTTGCTTTCTGAAGACTTTGTTATATTGCAAGACCTGATTTTCTGAGGAAGTCAGATACTGTCGAAAACTCTCCCTCCTCTTTAAGCGCTGAAAGCAGTTTCTCAAACTTTTCAGCAAGTGCATTTCCTGAGAGCCTTTTTATATAACGCGGAATATCGAGCGAAGCTAAATCAGCAAACTCCCAGGGATGAAAATAAAGGTGCAGATAAGAATCCCTTCTCATAACCCTCCTGCACATATTCAGGTATATTGCAAAAGGCAGATTCTTGAAACTCAGCCAGAAAAGGGGGAAACGCATCAAAGGGCTGACAGAAACGGGAAGTTCTGCAAGCCCGCTTTCATTATCAGTGTAATATAACCTTGGTGACGACAGCTTATTGTAGCGGCCGGGAATAAGAGTGGGATTTAGTGATGAATCGTAGCTGTATCCCGCTTCCTTTATATTCAGGAGACTGGGAGCACTGAAACGAGGCATGCGGAATCCGCTGATTTCCTGCCCGGTAATCTTCTGCAGTTCTATCCTTGATTCTGCGAGATCACCCTCACTGAAGGCGGAATGATACTTTGAATGTGAGGCAATTTCATGATTTGAACTTAGTTCCTTCATCAGCACCTGGTTTCTGCCGGCATAAAATGAAGTTGTGAAAAATGTTGCCGGGATATTCCGGGCAGTCAGTATTCCTGTAAGTCTATTCAGACCTTCATTTGAAATCTCAATCTGGTTTTCCACAGACACAGGACAGGAAAATTCAAGCGGAAGATCAAATTCCTCAAGATCGAAAGTCAAAAGCACCTGCGGTTTCACCTGAAAAGCAGTTTTAATAAGCAGATTGTCTCTTTGTAAAGTACCCGGAATCTGAAATCAGTAAACCTGATACCGGGCCTGCAGCTGACATGTATAAACCTGTAGTTCAGTCCTCTCCTGATACTCATCTTTAGGAACTCCAGTTCGAAGAGGAAGGTATTTGTTTTAGTTGCTGCAAGGATCTTCTTTGCCTTGTTGTCAAGACCTTTGAGGCCAGCCTGAGTGTCCTTTATCTTAAAACCGGTAACAAAATAATTCAGTTCCTTAAGCAATAATGAATAGATCCTTCTCTTTACCGGAAGCTTACTGAAATATGACAAGTCCCTGGTTCCCAGAACAATATTTGTATTATCAGATTTAAGGAGCTGATAAGTTTCGGAAATGACATGATGACCAAAAGGAAAATCTATATCGGTATATATATAGTAATCAGCATCTGATACATTAAGCCCATATCTGATTGCATAACCCTTGCCCTGATTTACCGGATAGGAAAAATACTTAAGAAAATCAAAACGGCCTGTGATTTCCTCAATGCCTGATATTTTTGTTGTTGAACCGTCATTTACAAGTACAACGGAAAGTTTTGTCCCGTTCAGCTGTTCCCTGACAGCAGTAACTGATTCAATGAAATTGTTTTCCCATCCTTCATGAGGATTATACAAAGGAATTATAATATTCAGGTTGTTCCTGTCATCCATAGGCGTTCACTCTCAGAAGCAAAAAATATAATCACCTTAAGCCTGAAAACGGAATTACAGGGCAGGAAATCATAAATAAGCTCAGCTAAAAGTAAGTAATTTCAGG
>CAZEYY010000218.1:0-3373 GCA_964516485.1 uncultured Rikenellaceae bacterium | reverse complement strand
GAAGGAATAACAATGCGCCTAAGCAACCGACTGATTTTGACACTAAAACACTGAGTTCGGATATTCAGCCAATCAGGATAATGAGTGGACAATTGCTTTATATGCCGGTTTATTCCAATATACCTTACCAGATTGATACGGGGATGTTTGACATGAGTGCTTTTTTAGCTGTCCATAATACTGATCTCATAAACAAAATATCCCTGACCAGGGTTTTATACTTCAATCAGGAAGGGAAGCTTGTAGATGATTTCCTTAAGGGCAATGTTGCAAAACTTGAGCCGCTTGCAACAAAGGAATTCTATATTCCGTATGAAGACAGGAGTGGAACCGGTGCAAACTTTCTTGTCGAATGGACAGCGGATACGCTTGTAACAGAGCCACTTATAGAGTCAGTAACACTTTGTCTGAAACCAAATAACACTATTGCCATTCATAGCCAGGGAAAGGTTATTGGAGAGAGAAAGTAATTCAAAACACCTGAACAGTGTCTGTTATTAAGCTTTATTAATGCAAAGGTCTCTTTTTTAACATACCTCCTTTGGCTGAACCCAGTTTGTGGGTGACTATAAAGGCATTTGGATCTATAAGCTCAGTCTCACGCTGTAATTTTGCAAGTTCAAGTTTTGTAATTACTACAAAGAGAATATCCTGGTCATTTAGCCCTTCTTCATGAGCTGATTTGCCTATTATTCCACGTTTACCTCTGTAAACTGAAACGCCTCTGCCAAGTTTCTGTACGATTACCTTCCGGATCAGTTTGCTTGCCGGTGAGATTATTGTCACACCTGTATACTCCTCGATTCCTTGTGAAACATAATCAACAGCCCTTGATGCAACTATATATGTAAGAATTGAATACATGGCTGTTTCCAGGTCAAATGCAAGAGCAGCTATACTGAAGATGACGATATTGATTATCAGAATGAATTCCCCAACCTGAGTGGCAAATTTTCTGCTGAAGAACAATGCAAGTATCTCAGTACCGTCCAGAACGCCTGCTCCGCGCATTGCAAATCCTACTCCCGATCCAAGGAAGATACCGCCAAAAACAGCTATCAATAGTTTATCTTGTGTAACTACAGGGAAATGAACATATTCTACAACAACTGACAGCAGTACAATTGCGATAAAAGTTTTTATACCGAATTTCAGGGATATCTGTTTTACTCCCATTATTATGAACGGGAGGTTAATTGCAAATATCAGCACCGAGAGGTTCCATCCGAATAATCTTGAGAACAGGAGGGATACCCCGGTTACACCTCCGTCAAGAAGCTGATTCGGTACAAGAAAACATTCCAGCCCTACACTCGCGCAGAAAACACCCAAAATAATGTAAAGAGCATCTCCGGATTCATGTTTAATACTTTTTTTAGATAAAATTGCTTCCATAACCTTAGATTAATTTAACTAAACCGTATTAATACAAATTTAATCAAACCTGCTTGAGTTTTGACAATAAAATTGCTATCAGGTGCCGTAGATTAATAACTGTCTGGGAATCTGCATCCCCGGCTTGCCTCAAACCTGAACTATGACCTTACCCCTGGGTTTCCCATGTTCTGTATGGTAGAAGGCATCACCGCATTTTGACAAGGGGAAAACACTATCAATCAATGGTATCTGCTTTCCTTCTCTCCAGAGTTTTTCAATTTCTTCATAATCTTCAGGAAGAGCACGCATGTTGGAAGATTTTAGTTTCCTGCCTCTGAAAAGCCTGATTAAAGGGGCTATGAACTGGGCAGGAGGGAAGAATAATGTGGAAACGTATGTGCCTCCTGGTTTAAGAAGCCTGCATATCTGTGAATAGCTCATTTTACCATAAGCATCCATTATTGCATCGAAGCTGCCATCAAAAGCTGCCAGGTCTTCTTTACTGTACCCCATTGTTGTATCTGCCCCAAGCTTTTTTGCCAACTCTGAGTTTGCGCTGCTGCAGGTAGCTGTAACATGAGCTCCTTTACCCTTTGCAATCTGAACAGCAAAATGGCCTACTCCTCCGGTTGCACCGTTTACAAGGACTCTGGTACCTTGTCCTGTTTTGCTTTTTCTTAATCCGTTTAGGGCTGTAAGTCCGGCAACAGGAAGTGAGGCCGCTTCCCCGAAGCTCATTCCATCAGGTATCTTCCTTATTTTTTCAGGTTTCACGGCAAGAAGTTCAGCAAGAGCACCCTGCTTTCCAAGTATTACAGACGATGAACCATAAACCCTGTCACCCGGCCTGTATGCTTCATTTCCTTCTGTTATTTCTTTCACAATACCTGCAAAGTCAGTCCCGAAGATCTTCGGAAATTTATTTCCGCTGACTATCCTGGCAATTCCGCTCATTATTTTGTAGTCTACAGGATTGATTGAGACAGCTTTAATCTCAATGAGTAACTCTCCTTTCTGAGCAACGGCATCAGGCAGCTCGCCATAGAATGCAAATTCCGGACCTCCATATCTTGTTGAATAATATGCTTTCATAGCCTCTCTTTTTTAAATTATGCAAATACTCCAAAACACGAATTTTCAGGATATCTGGCAATGATATTAATTTTTGTTAAAAAAGTTATCAACGGATTGTTTAATTCAAAGAATATTGGGCATGTTTCTATATTTGCAGAAAGCTTTGCAGAAATGATTTTGAAATATATCCGGAATATTGTTTTGTTCTATTTGATTTTGCAGTCTGGTGAAGTTGCAGCTCAGTATCTGCCTGATAATCATTTGCAGGATACATTGATGGAGAAGGAAATAGGAGAGGTGGTTATTACAGCAGACAGGTATCCATCCCGGCAGCTTAATACCCCTTCTGCAATAAAAGTACTTGATAAGAAAAGTCTCGGTAAAATGCAGGTGCGAACATCTCCTGAAGCCCTTACTCTTACTCCCGGTGTATTTGTCCAGAAGACTAATCACGGGGGAGGATCTCCTTTCCTGAGAGGTCTTACAGGTAACCAGACTCTGCTGCTTGTTGACGGGATCCGGCTCAGTAACTCTGCATCGCGATACGGACCAAACCAGACATTTAATACTATCGATGTGTTTGGCATTGAGAAAATAGAGGTTTTAAGAGGAGAAGGATCAGTTCAGTATGGTTCTGATGCAATCGGGGGCACAGTGCAGGCCTTTACTTTTCAGCCTGAATTCTCTGAAAAACCTGAATGGGGTGGAAGCCTTACAGGGCGAATTGCCACTCATGGCATGGAGCAGGGATTAAATTCTGCTCTGACCTATGGCAGTAAAAGATTTGCGTTCAGAGCTTCAGTTACAGGTCGTAATTTCGGGGATCTTGTTGGAGGTGACACAACTGGTCGCCAGATGCCAACAGGATATAAAGAACTTGATTATGATTTAAAGGCTAAATTTCTGCTTGCAAAGTCAACGG
>CAZEYY010000217.1:0-3391 GCA_964516485.1 uncultured Rikenellaceae bacterium | reverse complement strand
AATCGCTTGAAGAAATAAACAGGTGTACCGGAGAAGGTATGATAGGTCTTAAGGTATATAACCAGGTAAAGATCAATCATCCTCTTTTCTACCCCATAATTGAGAAAATGATCGATTTAAAGATGATCATTCTTATGCATGCTCATTGCGGACTGGGAGTCGGAGGAAAAAGAACAAAATACGGGAATATTCAGCCCAATTCCTCTATACCAGAGGACTTTGCCGAAGCCGCAGAAAGGTATCCGGAGGCAATGTTCCAGTATGCCCATACAGGCGGTGGCGGTGACTGGGAATATGCCTGCAAGATGCTTGGCAAATATCCGAATGTCTATATTGATACCTCCGGCTCAAACAATGAGGGAGCCATGGTTGATTTTACCGTCAGACACTTCGGTGAAGACCGTGTTTTCTTTGGCACCGATGGATCATATTATCAGGGGATAGGAGTAATACTATCTTCAAACCTGACTGAAAAACAAAAACAAAAGTTGTTCTTCGGCAATTTCAATGAAGTGCTGCGGAAATCGGGCAATAATATCAAATGATACTATGCAGAAGATAGCTGCCATCATCCTTGAAAATGACAGCGGGGAGTTCCTGCTTGCACTTCGCGATAACAAATCATGGATCCCTTTCCCAAACCACTGGGACCTTATTGGCGGTCATGTTGAGGAAGGTGAATCACCTGGGGAGGCCGTTGTAAGGGAATACAGGGAAGAGCTTGGTCTTGAACTGAAGGATTTCAGCTTTTTTAAAGAATATTTATGTCTTGAGGGAGATGTTTTCGAGAACGTAAAATATATCTACCATGGCAAAATAAATATCCCTGTTGAGGAGCTCACTCTCTATGAAGGTCAGTATGTCAGGTACTTCAAAAGAGAAGAGATCCCCTATGTGAAATTTGCCAATATCATTAAATCAATTGTACTGGAATATATAAATGAAAAAAAGGTTCATTAATATTTACTTCAACCACAAAGTAAGAAATATCCAATTGAAACCCTGTTTAGATCCACCCCTAAATCCCCCGGAGGGGGACTTATTGTAAATCAGTGAATTTGAAGCCCCCCTTGGGGGGTTTGGGGGTAAAATGGGACTTTTCAGACAGTTGTTCCTTTGTTGTTTTAATTACTTAACTATGAAACTACGCTATTTTTGTTTTCTACTGATCATTGCTGCTTTCTCCTGTACTTCGGAGAAAAAAAACAACCTGCCTCCTGATAGTGTAAACCTGACTTTCACTGATCTTTCTACTACATGGGATGAAGGCATCCCTCTTGGTAACGGTATGCTTGGAGCCCTTATCTGGAAAAAGGATGGCAAAATGCGCTTTTCTCTCGACAGAGCAGACCTCTGGGACCTTCGTCCGATGGAAAACCTTGACAGGCCCGAGTGGCAGTTTTCCTGGGTAAAACAACAGTGGGAGAAAAACACTTATGAAAAAGTTCAGCAGATGTTCGATGCACCTTATGACAGGAATCCTGCGCCGTCAAAAATTCCCGGTGCAGCACTGGAGTTCAATATTTCAAAATTCGGAAAGGTAAAATCTTTCATTCTTGATATCAGCACAGCCACCTGCAGGATAGAATGGGAAAGCGGAGTCAGGATGGAAGCCTTCGTTAATGCAGAAAAAACGACAGGCTGGTTCAGGTTCTCCGGTCTGGATTCATATCTCATATTCGATCTTCTTCCTCCATCCTATTCAAAGCCAGCTGATTCAACTTCTGTCGATTCACATTCAGGTCAGGACCTGTATCTTCTGGGTTATGAACCTGGTGAGAGCATGGCTGAACAGAATCATGTAATGTACCAGCAGAAAGGCTGGGGTGCCTTCAGCTACCAGGTAAGCCTTCGCTTCAGTGAGAAAAAAGGAACTACAGAAGGCTGCTGGAGCATAAGTTCTGATTATCCGGACAGTGAAAAGCAGGTCCCTGCAGCAGAACAGACTGCCTCAGCAATGGCTGCCGGATATTCAGAAGAGCTTAAAGGGCATAAGGAATGGTGGAAAAACTATTGGCTGCAATCGTCAATTTCAATCCCCGACACTATCCTTTTAAAGCAATGGTACCTTGAGATGTACAAGCTTGGAGCTGCAACAGGGAACGGAGCTCCTCCCATCTCGCTCCAGGCTGTGTGGACTGCCGACAACGGCAAGCTGCCACCATGGAAAGGAGATTTTCATCATGACCTTAATACGCAGCTGAGCTACTGGCCTGCCTATTCTTCTAACCATCTGGAACAGGAAAGAGGCTACATCGACTGGCTTGTGAAAAACAGGCCCGAATTTGAAAGATACACCCGTACATTTTATCAGAAGAGGGGACTGAATGTGCCCGGCGTAACAACACTTACCGGCCAGCCTATGGGTGGATGGATCCAGTATTCATTCGGTCCTACGGTTTCCGCCTGGCTGGGACACCATTTCTATCTTCACTGGCGCTATACTATGGACAGGGAATTCCTTGAAAAAGAGGCATATCCATGGATAAGGGATGTGGCCGTCTTCTTCACCGATATCGCAAAACAGGGAGATAATGGTCTTAAAAAACTTCCGCTCAGTTCAAGCCCTGAAATATTCAATAACTCAAGACAGGCCTGGTTTGATAACACAACAAATTTCGACCTGGGACTCATCCGCTGGACCTTTGAGAAAGCTGCAGAACTTGCAGGAGAACTGGGTAAAAAAGAAGAAGCTGAAAAATGGAAGAAAGAGCTTGATCTGTGGCCGGATTTTGATATTGACCCGGCCACCGGTTTCACATTTATAAAAGGTGTTCCATATAATGAATCACACAGGCATTTCTCGCATCTGATAGGCTTCCACCCTCTTGGAGTTGTTGACTGGTCAAAAGGTGAAGCAGATCAGAAGATCATAAAATCGACAATCGAAACACTCGACAGGATTGGTCCCGACTGGTGGTGCGGCTACTCATACAGCTGGCTTAGCAACCTAAAGGCGAGAGCCTTTGACGGAGAAGGTGCAGCTGAAGCATTGAGGACTTTCTCTGAATGTTTCTGCCTGAAAAACAGCTTCCATGTAAACGGGGATCAGACAAAATCAGGAAAATCAAAATTTACCTACAGGCCTTTCACTCTCGAAGGCAATTTTGCCTTTGCGTCAGGTCTGCAGGAAATGCTGATTCAGAGTCATACCGGCACTGTAAGACTTTTCCCTGCCATACCCGCTTACTGGAAAGACCTCAGTTTCACAAAACTCAGGACAGAGGGAGCCTTCCTGGTTTCTGCAGAGATGAAAAACGGGAAAGTAAACGAAGTCGGAATAACTGCAGAAAAAGGAGGAGAAATAAAGATACTGAATCCTTTTCCGGGCAGGGAAATAAATATTACTGCTCCATTTGAAATTGATAACAACATCATTTCAATAAAAACC
>CAZEYY010000216.1:0-3483 GCA_964516485.1 uncultured Rikenellaceae bacterium | reverse complement strand
TTTTTGGAACCGGATCAGCGTTTTAAACGGCTCTCCCTTTGGTATCCTGAGAAAAGAGATTTAAAAGGTCTGTATCTGCGGAACCGGTACAGAGGAACAGGATCATAACCATGCGTCCCTCCTGGTCTGCATCGCAGAATACGGCCTGTTCCCATAATTAATCCGGTAAAAGGTCCGTGAATCTTCAGGGCATCGAGCATAAATTGAGAACATGACGGAACATGCCTGCATGCAGGCCGCAGATAAGGAGAGATTGCATACCTGTAAAAGATAACAGGTACTGATAATAAGATCGAAATAAATCTGCTTATATGTTTACCCATACGACAAAGATAGCTGATGAAATTCAATTGCAAACATAAGGACCAGATACCTTATCCATCTGTAGTTCATGACAAAATGACCTTTATTTCATGCCAATAAAATTTTGGCAGGCTGTTTGATGCATTAAAGAAAAAACTAGGAGGAAAAATAAAATGACAATCTGGATATTATTCATAGGCTTCATGATCCTCAGCTGGGTCATAAGCATGGTGTTGAAATCAAAATTCAAAAAGTATTCGAAAATACTGATTGATAATGGAATGTCGGGAAAAGAAGTAGCTGAAAGAATGCTTCGCGATAATGGCATTTATGATGTTAAGGTGGTGAGTGTTCAGGGGCACCTGACCGACCACTACAATCCCGCTGACAAGACAATTAACCTGAGCCAGGATGTTTATAATGGCCGTCATATCTCAGCTGCCGCTGTGGCAGCTCATGAAATAGGCCACGCCGTTCAGCATGCCAATTCTTATGCCTGGCTTGGCTTCAGGTCGAAGCTTGTTCCTGCTGTAAGCTTTGCATCAAAATGGGTTCAGTGGGTTCTGCTTGCAGGAGTTCTGCTTGTTCAGACCTTCCCTGCTATTCTCATTGCAGGTATAGTATTGTTTGCAATGACAACCGTTTTCAGCTTCATAACCCTGCCTGTTGAAATTGATGCAAGCAGAAGAGCCCTTGCATGGCTTTCAAACGCCGGGATAACTTCATACCAGAATCATGACAAGGCTCAGGATGCTCTGAAATGGGCTGCATACACTTATGTTGTTGCCGCTCTCGGATCGCTTGCCACACTGATGTATTATGTGATGATTTTCCTGGGTTCCAGGGACTGATATTAAACTGAATCAGCATATTTTCAGCCGCATTTCCCTGTTGGGAGTGCGGCTTTTTATCTTCCCTCAACCTCAAGCCATTTTGTCGACTTGTGGATTGTTCTGACTACAGCCCAGAATATTACGGCACCGGCTGTCAGGTATAGCCACATTGAAGTAACATTGATATGCCCGGTAAGGAAATAATTTCTGAAAATGTCCATTATTATGAAAATCAGAAAAATGTTCACAATGCTGTTATATTCTCTTTTCAGCACATTTCTGACTGAAAATCCCAGATTTGAGGGAACGTAATTTTTAAATGAGGGGATGAAGGAAGGGATTTTTTCTGACCACTTATCATAGATCTCTCCAAACTTGCGCCTGAGGTATTGCTCCTCAGCAAACATTATGCGCTCATAATACAACCAGTACAGCAGTGCAAATACTATTGCAAATCCAACTGAACGCAGGAAAAGAACAGGTCCGAGCCACATGAAAAAATTACCGAAGTAAAGCGGATGCCTTACAAGTGAATAAACACCTGTTGTGTTAATTTCATCTGCAACCTGTCCTGCAACTGTATTTCTTCCGGATGTGTTCCTCGGAGCAAATCCGACTGTAAAAATCCTGATAAGCTCTCCTAAAACACTTACACCAAGGAATATCAGCTCATCACGCATGTCAAAAATGATAGCCTGCCTGTTGCTGATATACATTATGACAATCCCTGCAATAATAATTAAAACAGGCAACCAGCTTCTTCTGCGGAATAACCAGTTACCGCTGTTTTCAAATTCATGTACTAAAGCCATACTGAAAATATTTGATCGCGGTAAAAGTATGAAAATTCTAGAAACTGTATTTAAGTCTAAGATATGCCAGGTTAATTCTTGTATTGCTTCCGTTCATACTGCTGTCGAAATGCTGCCAGATAAGTGAAAAATCAATATTTTCCGCTAATGAATAATCTATTGAAGGACCGGCAAAGTATCCGTCAAGGTCAGGGAACCACATCGCTGAAAGAGTAAGGTTCAGAAGGGGATTCGCTGCCCAGGTGAAACTGCCGAAGGCCGTGAATTCAGAAAAAGCAAGGTCCTTTGCCGACATATTTCCTGAATAAAATGAATTGAAGTCAGTTATTGACAATGGATTATTGCAATACATAAACTGAAATTGCAGCATTGAATTGTTTTCAAATATCCTGTCGGTTCCGGCTGTAAGCAGAAGAGTGCCTTCATCTGAACCGGAAGATCCGGCCGGATAAAATAATGTGCCTTCTCCGCGCAGTGAAAAAGAACCTATTGCTCCTGACAATCCGGTACCGGCAACAAGATCGCTGCTGTTTGCATATCCGGCCAGGAACTGAAGGTCAAATCCCCATTTGTTAAACCGGTACAAACCAGCTGCAGTAACATCATGTTCACTGTCAATCTTGGCAGCTATTTCAGCTGCTGAGGAGGAAGAAGGAAAATACTGAATTCTCACGGCATCACTTCCCGGTCTTTCAATATAATCAAAGTCAAAAAAAGAATAGGCATTGAAAATATCATTCGGGTTCCAGACAAGAGCCTGCCCCCAGTTTATCCGCTGCCTGCCAATCCTGGCCTCAAACCTGTCGAGTCTCACATCCATCCATAACCTGTCAATCGTGGTATTAAAGAAAAATGAGTTTTCCCTTATAAGATTCCAGGACATGTCAGCCAGCCCCTGATCTGAGCCGATAATTTCGGAATATGCATTTCCAGCCCGGGACATGTCACCTGTGAAAAGCCTGTTCCTCAGCTCTGTGTTAAATGTTATTTTGTTTCCGATATAAGCATTAATATTCAGCCTGTTATGAATTAAATTGTCAAAGGTCACCGGCCCCGACAATGAATCAAACATCGCACTTTGCATTGAAGTAACATAACCGCCGGCAGATATCTTACTCCCTGCTTCCTGAGAGCGGGCAGGAAGGAATATTAACAAACCAAGCAGAATTAAAAAATAAAACCTTTTCACTCTGTTGCAATTATTCCGTTCTTACGTCCGAAACCACTTTTCCGTCTTCAAGTGTAATTATTCTGTGTGCCATTTTAACGACCCTTGGATCATGGGTTGAGAATATAAATGTGATTTTCTCCTCATGGTTAAGCTTTTCCATTATTTCAAGCAGTGTGGAAGCAGATTTAGAGTCGAGATTGGCAGTTGGTTCATCGGCAAGAACAAATCTTGGTTTGGAGGCAAGTGCCCTGGCAACTGCAATTCTCTGTTGCTGCCCACCAGACAGTTTTGAGGGGCGGCTGCCTGCACGGTCGTCAAGCCCGACTGCCTTTAGCAGTTCAAAGGATCTCTCTTCACGACTGGC
>CAZEYY010000215.1:0-3541 GCA_964516485.1 uncultured Rikenellaceae bacterium | reverse complement strand
GGGAATTGATTATGGAGTTGCCATAATTTCTGAAGGGGTTTTCCATTTTATGAGTGAGAAGGAGATTATCGATACAGGAATCAATTTTACCTATGACGATCACGGACATCCTGAACTGGGCAATGTAAGCAAGTCTCATATCTTTAACATGCTAACCCAGCAGGCTCTGAAGGAATTGAGAATAACAGTAAAATCACGTCCGAACGAGATGGGTTATGAGTTGAGATGCTGTCGTCCCGTTGCATACGACCTTAGCTATGCAACAAGGCTGGGCCTCGGTGTATACAAGCTTTTCAGGGAAGGGAAAACAGGATGCATGGTTACTGTTGACAGAACCGGACACATACTGCCTCTTTACCTTAAGGATGTTGAAGATGAAAACGGTAAGGTGAAGCCACGGCTTGTGAATGTTGAGTCGGAAAATGTTCAGCTTATTTTCAGAAACAATCTTCATTTTCTGACAAAAGCCGATTACAAAGGGGCAAAGAAATTTGTCAAGAACCCTGAAGATTATGATTTCTACAGGATACTTGAATGGGATGAGACCTCTGATTTCTGACAGGGAATTTGTAATGTAAATAATGACAGGTGGAGACGTTGCATGCAACGTCTCTGCTTGTTCTACAGGATATTTGACTTAATTACAATATATTGAATATGTTGTATTTTAATTTGATTTGGTATAATTTTATGCATTATTCAATCGGGAATTAATGAATAAAAAAATTAAGACTATGGCAAATCAGAAAACAAAAGGGATAATTGCTATCCTTACCGGTGGTGGTGATGTGCCCGGACTAAATCCGGCGATACGCGCAGTTACCATTCGAGCTAACCGTGAAGGGTATAAGGTGATAGGCCTGAGAAGAGGCTGGGCGGGGATTACTGAGATAATAAGGGATCCTAAAGCAGATAACAGCAATAATTTCCAGGTACTTACAGATGATATAGTTAATAAGGCCGGCCGTACGGGAGGAACCTTCCTTCATACTTCAAGAACAAGGCCCAGCCACATGTCAAAGGATAGTGTTCCTGATCATCTAAAGGATACCTACAATTCGGAATATAATGATCTTACGCCTGAAGTGATTAAAAACCTTGAATGGCTGAACATCGATTACCTTATCCCCATCGGAGGTGATGACACCCTCAGCTACGGAGTTCATCTGTATAAAAAGGGAGTTAAGGTTGTCGCAATCCCAAAGACAATGGATAATGATGTTCCGGGCACTGATTATTGTATCGGTTTCAGTACCTGTGTCACCCGTACAATTCAGATGACAAACAGTCTGAGAACTTCAGCAGGTTCTCATGAAAGGCTTCTTGTACTTGAGGTTTTCGGACGTTATGCCGGTTTTACAGCCATGCTTCCCACTATGGCAGGAGCTGCAAACAGATGCGTAATACCTGAGTGGAAATTCGATATAGATCTCCTTACAAAACTCCTTGTTGATGACAGGAACCATAATCCAAGCAAGTATTCTGTTGTACTGATCTCGGAAGGAGCTATGTTTGAAGGCGGTGAAATGATATTCTCTGACAGCGAAAAAGACGCATACGGACATGCCAAGCTGGGAGGAATAGGAGATGTTGTTTCACAGAAACTCAAGGAACTGTCTTCAAAATATAACGGGGGAAAGACTATTAACATAATTAATCAGAAACTGGGTTATATGGTTCGTGGCGGTGATCCTGATGCTATTGATTCAATTGTTCCGATGGCTTACGGAAACCTGGCTCTTGACCTTATCCTGAAAGGAGTTCATGGAAGAATAGTGGTCTTAAAGAACGGTCGCTATGACAATGTTCCGATTGATGTTGTCACTTCTTCAAAAAAGCTTGTGAAAGTTTCTGAGCACTACAATACTGAAAGACTGAGACCTTATTATCACAGCTTTGAAATGAAGCCTTTCCTTCTTATGGCTTCTGATAATTAAGGTGATCTGTATAAAAGTCATGAACAAAATATGGAGGGTGTTTTATTGAGCACCCTCTTTTTATATCATGTTTTGTCCACTTTGCTTATTTTTACAGGAAATACTTATTCTTGGATAAGGGGATTGTAATAAAATCTACCGGCAGCAGGTACCGTGTATTGCCTGATGATGGAAGCATCATTGAATGCAGCATCAGGGGAAAGATGCGTATAAATGCAGTCAGGACAACAAATCCGGTGGCTGTAGGTGATTATGTCCTTTTTGAAAAGGATATTAAGACAGGAACAGGAGTTATAACAGAAATTCTTGACCGTAAAAATTACATCCTGCGGAAATCATCAAATCTGTCAAAGCAATCTCAGATACTTGCAACGAATATCGATCAGGTTATCCTGATGATTACAATAATTCTACCTGAAACACAGCCGGAGTTTATCGACAGATTCCTTATTACCGCTGAGGCATACAGGATTCCTGCAATATTATTGTTTAACAAAACTGACCTTTATGGAGATGAAGAGAACGGGAAACTGTCAGTTTATGAGGAAATTTACAGGAATATAGGTTATAAGGTGCTTTCAGTTTCCGTAGAAAAAGATAAAGATCTTGAGTCAGTTAAAGAGCTGCTAAAGGACAAGGTCACTCTTGTTTCAGGAAATTCAGGAGTAGGAAAGACTTCCCTGCTTAACAGGCTGAATCCCTCACTACAGCTGAAAACAGGAGAAATATCAGAGTACCATAAACAGGGCAGACATATTACAACATTTCCTGAAATGCATCCAATGCCTTTCGGGGGATATGTTATTGACACCCCAGGAATAAGGGGCTTTGGGGTGGTTGACATGGAGAAAAATGAGTTATATCATTTTTTCCCTGAGATTTTTCAGGCAGCAGGCAATTGCAGGTTTTATAACTGCCTGCACCTTGATGAACCAGGCTGCGCGGTCAGAAAAGCAGTTGAAGAAGGCAGTATTTCAATAATGAGATATAAAAGTTATCTTGGTATAATTGATACTGATGAGAGTAAATACAGGTAAGCCGGAATAGATCTAAAAGCTTATCTTTATATCATAATGAAGCTTAGCAAATATTTGGAATGAAAAAGATTCTTATAGCAGTTTATACTATAATCCTGATTATACTTATTTCAAATTTCTTTTATTATAAGAATCTCTATAATAAGCAGATAAATTATATTGTCCAGTTACTTAACAGGCAGGTTCAGATTGTTGGTCTTACTGTTGACAATACTAATAATTCTTTTCTGAGCGACCTTAACCAGATAAGTTTTGATGAAGATCTAAAACAGTTTTTTAAGAAACCAGCAAACCAGTACAGGCCGGAAGAGAGGATGAAGCTCTTCTTTTCAAAATATGAAGATTTTGTTACAGGTATAAAGCTCTACGACAACAATAAAAACGAATTTACTCTGAAGAAGGATCCGGAAACCAGAGAGTGGCTTGAACAGTCATTTATCCTTCATGAGCAGGCCCAGATTTTTCCAATGGAGGAACTGAAAGCCGAAAACAGAAAATTCGACTATTATCTGCCTCTTATAACCGACCACACGGCAATTGGTAACATCGTTGTAACAGTTGATTTCC
>CAZEYY010000214.1:2371-3543 GCA_964516485.1 uncultured Rikenellaceae bacterium | reverse complement strand
AAGCATTACGATAATCCGCTTCATTATATGAGTTTTTAAATGCATTCTTAAAAATAACCTTAAATTTCCGGATCAGTGAACATTAGTTCCTGCTTACTTTTTTATTCACTAAAGCAAAAAATGATCCAAACAAGAGTTTTCAATCAATCAAGTTTAAACCAATCGGTCTGCTGTTTGTTAATTTGAAACAAGGCGTGAAGGAGAAGAAAAAAGTTTCTCACAGGTAATCGCAGATGAAAACCGCAGATAAGCGCAGAGATTTGCTTGGGAAAGACTGGCAGAACCGGCAGAACTGGCATAACTGGCAGAACCTAAGTAATACACTCCGTGTTACTCCGTCTTGAACTCCGTGAAACTCCGTGGTTAAAGTAACTAAACCCACAATCCCGAATGACTGAAAAAACTACCGATAGTACTAAATACACAAGGAACAATCTCGACAAGTCTTCTTCTCCCTACCTGTTACAGCATTCCGGCAATCCTGTCTGGTGGCAGGAGTGGACAAGTGAGGTGACCGGACTGGCCCTGAAGGAAAACAAGCCTATACTTGTCTCAATTGGCTATTCAACCTGCCACTGGTGTCATGTGATGGCTGCAGAGGCTTTTTCTGACACTGATACAGCCAGGTACCTGAATGATAAATATATCTGCATCAAAATCGACCGCGAGCAGAGGCCCGACATTGACCAGTACATGATGCATTTCATGCAGGCGCAGAGCGGAAGCGGCGGATGGCCTCTGAATGTATTCCTTACTCCGGATGCAAAGCCGGTTCTTGCAGTAACTTATGCCCCTGTGAAAAGTGAGGGAAACAGGCTGTCGTTTCTGGAGATCGCCATACGCGTAAATGAATACCTGAATACGGGAACTGATAAGGTTCATCCGTTCGATGCAATTGAAAATGATCCTCCGTCTGTCGGGGAAAGTTCCCTGACAAGCGATATTGCAGCTTACTACGATGATGAATACGCCGGATTCGGTACCGGACAGAAATTCCCTCCCCATTCAATACTTCTTTACATTCTACATCATCTTTCAATAAAGGATGATGAGGAAGTGAAAAGAATTGCAACATCGACCCTTGATGCAATTATGACACGCGGACTGAACGATCACCTCCAGGGAGGGATATTCAGGTACTGTGTCGACAGGAAATGGACAATCCCGCATTT
>CAZEYY010000214.1:0-2271 GCA_964516485.1 uncultured Rikenellaceae bacterium | reverse complement strand
CCGTCGGGAGTCAGCCTGGCAGAGACAGGACTTACAAGGTATTCGATGCTGACCGGCAGGGAGATCGGGCCGGTCCAATACAGAAGGGCGATTCAGTCGGATTTTTATAATATCAACGCTCTTATGTGCAATGATCTGTTTCATCTGTATACAACAAAAGCACCTTTGCCTTGGAACAACCTTCCCGCAAATTCATTGCAAAAAAGAGGTGAGCCCGAGACGGATTGCTTCAATAAAATGTGCAGGATGCTGTAAGCTAAATCGCTGCAGCGGCTGATCCGGGAATGAAATACCAGAACCTGTAGTTAAGTTGATTGGGTAGTGATGCTTTTCTTTACAGTTTGTTCCATGAAGAACACCTCCAGCTCAGCATTATTTTTACCAAGATCTATCTTACGGATCCTGACTTTCTGAACATTAAGTCCGGTTGAGAGGGAGAGATCCTGTAACAGTTCGTTCTTGCGGTCAGCTCCAAGAAGATTAAGCTTGTGGTAGAGTATTGTTACAGGTGTCAGAGCTTTATTTTTCAGGAACAACTCAAGCAGAAGAGCTGTAATCAGGATTACTGCATTTATAATAAAAGCGCCCAGGACGGGTGGCGGGATATTGGCGAGTGAATTTATAACTGAAATACCAATAACAGAAAACACATAAGTCATATCCTTGGCTGTATAATTTACAGTCCTGAAGCGGACAACAGCAAAAAGTGCGAAGAGTCCAAGCGCCATCCCAAGCTGAATATTGACTGTCCCGAGAAGTGATGTAAGCAGAAAGATTATGACTCCTATCATGAAAAACGAGAAAACATACTCTTCCTTCCTTTCAAATCTGTAATAAATAAGGCGGATCAGGATGAACAGAACCAACAGGTTAAATACCATTCTTATCAGAATACCTGTAAGAGTATGCTCAAGTAAGATTTTGCTGATTTCCATGATTCGGGAGTTAGAAAAATGCAAATGTAACAAATTGAACCAAAAAGTTACAATTTATTCCTGCTGCCATTGATGAGGCACTGGTAAAAGTTACCGTCTTTGAAAAGGAGAAGTTCACCCGGCCGGTCGTCACAGATCCCGGTATCCACACCGAGGATCTTATTGTCAAACCGTGAACTGATTGATGCATTTGGAGTATGCCCGACAACTATATGTTTCATCCTGTAATAGTCAAGAATCGGGCCGAGTGTATTTTTACAGAAACCGGGATCATAAAAATATCCCCGATACCACAGAGGGCCAAGTTTTCCCTGAAGTAATCTGACAGGTTCCTCATCGTCGATCATCTGAAGGTCTTTCCCGACAATCTTACCTGTGAATATCCTGTTTATTTTTCTTACATGCATATCCCTTTGAACCATCTCATCTGAAATACCGGCATGGACAAACAAAATATCATCAATTGTAATTATTACCGGTTTCGAACGGAGCCAATAGCCAAGTACGCTTGCCTCCGAAAAGTGATCAGCATAATCCTTGTCAGAGAATGATGCGGTTATTGCATATTTTGGATGGGCATAGCACAGGTCGTTCCGGAGTGCCATGAATTCATGGTTTCCAAGCAAAACATGGACCTTTCCTCCGGCCTTTCCGGCCTGAATTTCAAGTCCGAACAAATGCCAGAGCACTTCTGTCACCATATCTCCCCTATCGAACATATCACCGAGAATTACAAGATGTCCCTTCCCGAAATTCCAGTTCAGGTTTTCATCAATAATTCCGGTGCCCTTCAGCAAGTCGATATAAGAGAAGTAGTTGCCATGTATATCGCTGATTACGGCAATACTGTCGGCGTCTTTGTATCTCTGTTCATGATTGGGCTTTCGCAGGAAAACTTTAGTCAGATCGTCATAGCTGAAAGTCAGGTTAAATTTCCGGCTGAATCTGCTGAAGTTTTCCGGCCCGATGAACTCTTCAATTAAGACGTTGTCCTGAATCCACTCTGCCTTCAGCTTACTATCTACCTGATAAATATGCGGTCCGTCATTTACAGGATCATTACCAGCTCCGCCACTGCCCGGAAGCTTTTCCGGTCCGTAGCTGAGAAACAATCCGAATATTATAAGAAGAAGCTGGTTCATTTCGTCCCGATAACTGTATTCAGCAAAAGCGCCTGATTACGGTGAAAATCAATTCCTGTTCAATTGTTTAACGTTCAAAGATGCTGATTTGTTTATCAAATCCTAATGATTTTTTTCATCAGTATATAATTTTGATTAAAAAGGTCTGATGGAACCCACATGGTTGAAAATTATATACATGCGTGTTTGTGTAT
>CAZEYY010000213.1:0-3562 GCA_964516485.1 uncultured Rikenellaceae bacterium | reverse complement strand
ACATGTAAGGTGTTTTGAATTTCGGATGCACCTTCGCGAATACAGGAGGAAGAAGCCCGTCTTTTGACATAGTCATGAATATTCTTGGCTGCCCCAGCAACATAACAAGAATTACCGAGCTGAGTCCGGCAACGGCACCAAGCTTTATAAGAGGAGCAAGGACTGTTCTGGCAAAACCGTTGTTCATTGCATCAACACCTACTGCAATAGGATCAGGAACACCAAGTTTTGTATATGATACTATTCCTGTAAGGACAAGAGCAACAAGTATATATAAAATGGTACAGATTGCGAGAGATCCCAGTATGCCAATCGGAAGATCACGCTGCGGATTCTTTGATTCCTGGGCAGCAGTTGATACAGCATCGAAGCCGATGTAGGCAAAGAATATTACTGCAGCACCCCTGAAGATGCCGCTTATGCCAAATGATCCGAATTTTCCTGTGTTTTCAGGAATGAAGGGGTGCCAGTTAGCTTTGCTTACGAACCATACTCCTGCTACAAGGAAAATAAGTATCACAGATACCTTTATAACTACAATAACATTATTGAATTTTGCAGATTCTTTAACTCCCAGCACGAGTATTATTGTAAGTATAAATACGATGAAGATTGCAGGCAGGTTTATTATTCCGCCTGCTGACCTTATGAAACCATTTGTTGCATCGTCATAGATTATAGGAGCAGTCGTCAGAGCAGCAGGAAGATGTATTCCGTTTGCGCCGATATCGCGCAGTAGGCTCACAACATATCCTGACCAACCCACGCTTACAGTAGAGGCAGCAAACAGGTATTCAACAATAAGAAGCCAGCCTATGATCCATGCGAAAAGTTCACCCAGTGTTGCATAGGCGTATGTATAGGCACTACCGGAAATCGGAATCATAGATGTTAATTCTGCATAGCACAGTCCTGCACAGGCACAGGCTAAGGCTGCAACAAGAAATGACAGAATAATGGCCGGGCCGGAATAATTTGCTGATACTTCACCTGTAAGTACAAATATTCCGGCGCCGATTATGGCTCCTATGCCAAGAAATATCAGGTTAGTAGCGGAAAGGGCTCTTTTAAGTCCTGCAGTATCGCTGCTGGCCTCTTTCATAAGCTGGTCAAAGGGCTTGACCTTAAATAGTGAATACTTCATCATCAGAGTTTTTAAAAAGTAGTCACCAAAGTAATTATTTTTTCAGTTCAGTTGCTCTTTACCAGTTTAGATTTATTCTAAATAACAATTTTCTGTTTAATTGCTGAAGAGATGCTTGCTCAACTGCCTGAGAGCCTCTACCTTGTTTGAGGTATCAATAAGCAGAGACAGACTGTAAGGACTTCCTCCATAAGAAATCATTTTGAGCGGAATCATGTTAAGAGCCTCGAATATTTCCGGAGCTGATCCGGTTCTTTCGGTTCTGAAATCACCAACAACACAGATTATACTCTGGTTTTGTTCTATCTCAACTGTGCCCAGTTCCCTGAGTTCTTTTGCTATCTCGTTGATGTATTGAGAATTATCAATTGTAAGTGACACGGAGACCTCTGAGGTTGTAATCATGTCAATCGGTGTTTTGTAAGCTTCAAAGATCTCAAAGACTTTTCTCAGGAAGCCATAAGCCATGAGCATCCTTGCAGAGTGGATCCTGAAAACTGAGATCCCGTCCTTTGCAGCTACTGCCTTATAGTCCTCAAGCTTGCATTCAGCTGTGAGAAGAGTGCCCTGATCTTCAGGTTCCATTGTATTTTTTAACCTTACAGGAATATTTTTTTCACGTGCGGGATTAACACTTGCAGGGTGGAGGATTTTCGCACCAAAATATGCAAGTTCTGCAGCTTCGTCAAATGATAATTCCCTTATTACGCTTGTATTTTCAACAAACCTCGGATCATTGTTATGGAAACCATTGATATCTGTCCATATCTGTATTTCACCGGCTCTGATTGCAGCGCCGATAATAGATGCTGTAAAGTCACTGCCGCCTCTTTTGAGGTTGTCAATCTCTCCATAGGCATTTCTGCAGATAAAGCCCTGGGTAATAATAATATTCATGTCGGGGCATTTTTCAAGTTCCCGTCTAAGGTTTTCCTCAATGTAGAAATTGTCAGGTTCACCGTCCTTGTCAATTCTCATGAAGCTTAGAGCAGGAAGCAGGACTGACCTGATCTTTTTTTCCCGCAGAAGCATGTGAAAAAGCGTGGTTGAAAGGAGTTCTCCCTGTGCCAGAATTTCCCTCTCCTGTAACTTAGTGAAAGAATGATTTGTAAAGCCTTTTATTAAATTGAAATGAGCATCAATAAGATCATGGCCTTCTTTTCTTAATTCCACGGTTGAATATAGTTCATCCACAACCTTATGGTATTTTGTCCTCAGGAGCTCATTTGCTGATGAAGCGGCTTCCTGTTTGTCTTCATAAAGAAGATTTGAAATTTCGACAAGGCTGTTTGTTGTTCCGGACATTGCCGAAAGAACAACGATCTTTGGTTCCGGATCATTAATTAAAGGTATCAGGGCTCTCATTCTGTCGGGTGATCCAACCGAAGTCCCGCCGAATTTCATAATTTTCATGCTTCAAATATTAGTTTATAAAAAAACCTGCATCTTTCTGCAGGTCCTCTTATCTTAATTAGCTTAGCATATATTAATAAGATAATACAGACCTGAATTCCAGATGTTTAAGACACCATAATATATTTTTAATTCCTGTTTTCATTTTGTAAATCAGGGAACAAAAATAAACTTTTAATTAAGATACATTAATTCAATGCTCTTTTTTTTTACAAACATTTATTTCAACCTTATGTTTTTTCAATTTTTTATTTATTTTTGCAGCCGTTATGAACGCAGTTTCATGAGGTTCTTTAAATTTTTTCAGGATACTTAAAGCCTCTGTGCCTCTGAGCCGCAGGTCTTTGAGCCTCAGTATTGCCCAGATGGCGAAATTGGTAGACGCGCTAGTTTCAGGGACTAGTGTCAGCAATGATGTGCAGGTTCGAGTCCTGTTCTGGGCACTTCCACCCGCCCAGGTGGTGAAATTGGTAGACACGCCAGCTTGAGGGGCTGGTGCCGGTTACGGTGTGCAAGTTCGAGTCTTGTCCTGGGCACAAAAAAAGCCAGACTGATATTCAGTCTGGCTTTTTTATTTCTGCTTATCAGTTACCGGCAGACAGCTTAATTCTCTGTTATAGAATCATAAACAGCCTGAAGTATTGATCCCCTTACACTGAGTTCAGATATAATATTGTTGTTCCTTGTAGGGTAAACCCTGTTTGAAAAGAAGACATAAGAGACTTCCTTTTCAGGATCAACCCATACAAAAGTACCAGTGTAACCTGAATGCCCAAAACTTGACGGTGAGGCATCCTTTGCAGGATATGCCTGGTCCGGAGTTAACTGTGAATTATTTAACATTGGTTTGTCGAAGCCCAGTCCGCGGCGGTTATTATTGTCGGGAAACTGAACATTTGTGTATTCAGTCATTACTTCATTTCCAATTAATTGTTCTCCTCCGTAATTTCCCATTCTCCTGTAAAGTTCCATCAGCTTCATCAGGTCATTTGCCGTTGCAAATAG
>CAZEYY010000212.1:0-3568 GCA_964516485.1 uncultured Rikenellaceae bacterium | reverse complement strand
TACAGAATATTGCTCCGGACCTGCAATCCGTTGATTCATAAGTGCACGCCGTTCATTTACTCTTTTTTTGCTTTAATCCATGACATAATTTTGATCATGAAGTTGGACAGAACTTTAACGAAAAGCAAGAAAGAAATTAAAAGGACAGTAATAACTTAAAAATCAAGAGCCATGAAAAGAGTGTTTTTTGCATTAGTCCTGGTAGTCGCAATGACAACCACATCGTTTTCGAGGGAACTGGTCGCTGAGGGTAAAACACATTCAGCACTGGGTGACTATAAAATTGAGATGGCAGATAATCCTGTTAAGATCAATGGTGTTGATCACAAGGCTTTTATAATCAGCTATCAGAATTCACCTATGGAAGTTACAGTAGTTGTGACAAAAGGTAAAAACTGTAAGAACTATGTTGTTCTTTCCGATAAGCTCTCGGTACAGTATGTATGTAATGAAAATTATTTTGGGGTGCAGCTTCTTGACAAATCTTTTGAGAAAGACGGCTTCAGCACTTCAATTGCAGCTCTTAACAAAAGCGAGTATTTTCATCAGAAGGCCATAACCTCCGGAAAGAGGGGCGAGGTTGAAAATACCCAGATGATTGCAGCATACTTCCCCATGCTAATCAACTAGAAGATATAACTCCTTTATCCTGAAGGAGTGTACAAGGACCGCCTGGTCCAAAGGTTTCAGGTTTTAATTTAATCGCAGAGAGGCACCGTACAAGTGCCTTTCTTCGTTTAGTATATTTTCATATTTTTGCTTTCCTCATACCTATACAGATGAAATATATTTTCAGTTTTTTTCTCTTCCTGCTGTCAGCATTCTCTGCTTTTAAAGCAACCGCCCAGTATGGTACGCCTCAATTCACCAGGCAGGATACACTGCGTGGTTCTGTAACACCTGAAAGAATATGGTGGGACCTTACCTATTATCATCTGGATGTGAGGGTTAATCCTGCTGACAGTACAATAAGAGGCACAAACACAGTATTTTATAAAGTTATTAGTCCTTCCGGCGTTATGCAGATCGACCTTCAGGCGCCAATGAAAATAACAGCTGTAACTTCTGAAGGAAAGGCCCTTGACTATTCGAGGGAGGGAAATGTCTATCTGATTAAAACAGGCGCTAATCAGGAAGCAGGAATTGCCTGTTCTGTTAAAATTGCCTTTGAAGGAAGGCCAAAAATTTCGTCAAGGCCACCATGGGATGGCGGATTCACATGGTCAAAAGATTCCAGGGGAATGCCTTTTATTGCCAATGCAAATCAGGGTGACGGAGCAAGCCTTTGGTGGCCTTGCAAGGATCACATGTACGATGAGCCCGACAGCATGCTGATAAGTGTGACAGTTCCGGAAAAACTGACTGATGTTTCAAACGGGAGACTTAGAAGTGTTGTCAAAAACAAGGATAAAACAAGAACATTCAACTGGTTTGTTGGCAGTCCCATCAATAATTACGGGGTCAATGTCAATATTGCCGATTATGCTCATTTTTCAGAAGTTTTCCAGGGTGAAGCAGGCGCTCTTGACTGTGATTACTGGGTGCTTAAGGAAAATCTGGAGAAGGCAAGGGAACAGTTCCGGCAGGCGCCAATGATGCTTAAAGCTTTTGAACACTGGTTTGGTAAATACCCCTTCTACAAGGATGGCTATAAGCTTGTTGAAGCCCCTTACCTCGGAATGGAACACCAGAGTTCTGTTACTTACGGAAACGGATTCAAAAATGGTTATCTCGGAACAGACCTGAGTATAAGCGGCTGGGGCCTGAAATTTGATTTCATAATTATTCATGAATCAGGTCATGAATGGTTTGCAAACAGCATCACCAACAAAGATGTTGCCGATATGTGGATCCATGAAAGTTTTACAAATTATTCCGAAAACCTCTATGTCGAATACTATTTCGGCAAGGAGGCCGGACAGGAGTATGTTATCGGAACCCGTGGGAATATAAGGAATGACAGGCCGGTTACAGGTATTTATAATGTCAATTATGAAGGATCGGGTGACATGTACTACAAAGGAGGAAACATGCTTCATACACTCCGCCAGATTGTGAATGACGATGAGAAATGGAGAAGCATCCTGTGGGGCCTGAATACTGAATTTTATCACCAGGTTGTCACAGGAAGCCAGATAGAAAAATATCTGAGTGAACATACAGGTATAAACCTTCAGAAATTCTTTGACCAGTATCTGAGGGACACAAAGATACCTGTATTTGAATACTATGTTAAAGGTAACGAACTGACCTTCAGATGGAACAACTGCGTAAGAGGTTTTGATATGCCCTTAAGGATACTTGTTAGCGGTAAATCCTTGAATATAAATCCAAAACAGGCGTTCACAAAAATAAAACTTGATACTCAGGACGCCGAAATAAAAGTTGATCCCGGTTTTTATGTGGGAACACTTAATATTACAGGGAATTAGCTATACTATTTTGCTCCTTTTCTTAAACCACAGAGTTCACTGAATGGCACGGAGTAAAACACGGAGTTGAACAGTTTGTTACACTCCTGTAGTTATCGGTAAATAAAGCCCTGCGCTCTGAGCCCTTCGCCCTGAGCCCTGCGCCTCTTTTACAATCCGCTGAAATCCATATTGTCAAACAGCATGGTAGGAGTGAGGAATGATCCGAACCTGTAAGGATCGTTGCCAACTTCGGCAAGTGTATTCCAGAATGTGTTCATATTCCCGGAAATATTCATTTCGCTGACAGGATGGATCAGATTACCGTTCTCAATCAGAAAACCTTCAATGCCATAAGAAAAGTCACCGGTAGCGCCATTGCAGTTTCCTCCGTTGAATCCTGTAACAAAGACTCCTTTTTTAACTGATTGTAAAAGACCGGCCTGGTCCTTGTCGCCTGTTTTGAATACAAGGTTTGAAGGGCCTATAGTTGTTGGAGGGAGCTTGAGTTTCCTTCCATAATATGTGCCAATGAAGTAGTTTTTGAGTACGCCGTTTTCGATAATCGCTCTCTGTTCCGCATTGATCCCTTCAGCGTCAAAATGCCTGGAGCCGAAGCCTTTAGGGCGAAGCGGGTCATCAGTTATATTGAGCTTTTCGCTTGCAACCTTTGTATCTGCCTTGCCAGTGAGGAAAGAATTTTTCTGGTACATTGATGAGCCATACAAGGCGCTGATAAACGGACCAAGAAGATTTCCCATTACAAGATTATCTACAATCATAGGGTATTTTCCCGAGGCTATCTTTTTGGGATCAAGCTTTTTAAGAGTTCTTTCAAGAGCCTTTTTTCCAATACCTGCTTTTATGAGGTCATTGAAATATATGGCATATTCACCCCAGTAATCCTGCGGCCTGCCGCTTGCTCCCTTAACTGAGACCGAGGCTGACAAACCTGCAAAACTACCGTCGCTCTCGCCTTTGAAACCATTGCTTGTCACGAAGACATCACTGCTTACGGAATCGAAATAGCTTGAAGTAATAGATATAATCCTGTCGTCAGAGCCGAAAATTTCATTTTCAGCCTGCCTTGCAAGTTCTATTTTCTGTTTGGGATCGAGACCGGCAATTGAATTATCCATAGTCTGAAGATCTGCGCC
>CAZEYY010000211.1:0-3574 GCA_964516485.1 uncultured Rikenellaceae bacterium | reverse complement strand
TATTTTCTGTCGGAGCCGGATTGCGGCAAAGCATAAATATCAAGATTTTTTACACCAAAGTGCTTTTTGTAACCTTCTGATACAATATCAATTATCTGCATTCTTCTGAAATTTGTTTATTGCAAAAACCATCAATTCATTACAGCTTAATAAAAACCTTCTTCCTGTAAAGGATAAGGACAATTGACCACACAAGCAATACCTGGAATACTGCAAAAGCAAGACTGCCATTCATATTACCTGCAACCGGGGCAAATATATTCTGGTAAATCCAGTTATATAGAGTAATTGTATTCTCACCTGAATGGAATTTAATATTAATCATTGTTCTTGTCCATAAACCAGCCAGGGTATAGGCAAAAATCGCATTTGTTCCGAAAACAAGGAAAAAGCCTCCCCACATCTGCCACTTTGCAACATCGGCAATGAGATAGACAAGAGCCAGAGCGATCATCGCAAAACCAGCTGAATACATAACATAGGAACTGGTCCAGAGAGGTTTGTTTATCGGAAGGACAAGGCCCCATAGATATCCCAGACCGGCAGCTGCAATTCCATAGAGAATTAGTTTAAGGAAAACAAGGCCGGTCTTCTTTGTTGTATCTATCATTGAACCAACAAAATAACCTATCAGCACAGTAGCAATTGCAGGAAGGGTACTGAGCAAACCTTCAGGATCGAAGGGTACTCCATAACCTTTATAAATATGATTGGCGCCAAGCAGGGCCAGATCAATCTGTCTTACAAGATTTGACTCAAGACTGTAGGGATCATTCCCTCCGAAGAAGTAAAGCAGTGCCCAGTATGTTAGCAGGATTACGGCAATTACTATCCAGAGGAATTCTCGGCGGACAGAAAGACAGATTATCGCAGCAAAGACATAAGCAATCGCTATCCTCTGCAGGACGCCGGGGATTCTGAGTTCAGAATAGTCGCGTATGAACCTGGGAAAAATTGCAAGCAACAAACCAACAGCAAAAATAAGTATCATCCTTCTGAAAATTCGCCACACTGAGCCCCAGTTGAATTCGCTACCGTATTTTTTGAGAGAATAATATGTTGAAACGCCCACTATGAAAAGAAAAAAAGGAAAAACAAGGTCTGTTGGCGTGCAACCGTGCCACTTAGCATGCCTCAAAGGAGCATAAACATATTCCCAGCTGCCCGGCGTATTCACAATTATCATGAAAACTACTGTAATGCCCCTGAAAATATCGAGTGAGACCAGTCTGTTGTTGCTTACTGCCATCCTTTAAATCTTTTAAAGTGCTCAAAAATAGCAAATCCATACCATTATCAACTTTAATATTATCATCTCTTTCATATCATTTATTAACACAGCAAATAATCAGTTTCAGGAAAGCATTAATTATTTGAGTTTAAAAAATTACATTTGGGACAATCATTCTAACATCAAAAGACATATTATCATGAAAAGGATTACCCGGCCCGGAATTTTACTGATACTCATTGCCGTTTTTTGCGCCAACCAGCTTACAAGTGCTCAGAATACTGAACCACCATTTCTTAAATACCTGAATCACCACTGGGTTGATTCTGTCATGAAAACACTTTCACTTGAGCAGCAGATTGCCCAGACAATATGGATTGCAGCATGGTCGGACAAAGAGGCTGGTCATGTTGTGGAGGTTAGCGACATTATCAGAAAATATGGTGTGGGAGGCCTTGTATACTTCCAGGGAAATGCTGCGAGTCAGGCAAAGCTTACAAACTACTATCAGAGTATTTCGAAAGTGCCCCTTGCAATTGCAATGGATGCAGAATGGGGTGTAGGGATGAGGCTTGTAAATGTTGATAAATATCCTTACCAGATGACCCTCGGAGCAATAAGAAATGATTCGCTCATCTATGAATTCGGGAAAGCTGTGGCCCTGCAGTTTAAAAGACTTGGAATGCAGGTTAACCTCGCCCCTGTAGCCGACATAAATAATAATCCGAATAATCCGGTAATCAATTACAGGTCTTTCGGAGAAGACAAGGAAAATGTTGCGATAAAATCGGTAATGTACATGAAAGGAATGCAGGATGCGGGTATTCTTGCTACCCTGAAGCACTTTCCCGGTCATGGTGATACAGATGTTGATTCTCATGAAGACCTGCCAAAGATCTCCCATCCGCGCGAGAGACTTGAAAACACTGAGCTCTATCCATTTAAAAAGCTTATCAATGAAGGCTCAGGAGCTGTTATGACAGCCCATCTAAGCCTTCCATCCCTTGACACAGCTTCCTCACTGCCTTCAACACTTTCTCCTGTAATTATAAAAGGCCTTCTTCAGGAAAATATTGGTTTTAAAGGACTTGTAATTACCGATGCAATGAATATGAAGGGCGTTACGAAATATTTCAAGCCGGGTGAAGCAGATGCCAGAGCCCTCCAGGCAGGAAACGATGTTATTGAATTCGTTTTGCTTGTTGATGCTGCAATAAATGAAACAAAGAATTTTATAAGTGCAAAAAAAATCAAGCCTGAGGAAATCTCTGCAAAATGCCGTAAGATTCTGGCAATGAAATACTGGTCAGGCCTGTCAGAGAAACAAACAATAAGTACTGAAAACATTGAAAGTGAACTTTCTCCGGCTGCTTCAAAGGCCCTTATAAGAAATCTGTATGCAAATGCCCTTACCGTTCTTAACAATGATCAGAACCTGATTCCTTTGAGGAATATTGATAAAATAAAGATTGCAACAATTGCAATAAACAGCAAACGCATCACAGCTTACCAGATGCAGATTGACAAATACCTGAAAGGAGATCATTTTGCTATTGATCCTACTGATAAAAAGCTTGCTGACAGCGTGATAAAAAAGCTTGAGAATTACGATGTTGTAATTGCCGGAGTGTATGGTCTTGATCAAAGACCACAGAGAGGTTTTGGCATAAGCAGTGAGATGAAGGATTTCATTGACAGGCTTGCAGGCAGGCAGAATTTGATTCTTACCTGGTTCGGAAATCCTTATGGAATTGCAAAAATACCTTCACTTGAAAAAACATCCGGACTCATCCTTGCATACCAGGAAAACAAGGACACCGAAGAGCTCTCAGCCCAGCTGATATTTGGAGGAATAGGTGCCAGGGGATCACTTCCCGTGACAATAAATAATAAATGGAAATCTGAAGACGGGATAAAGACTCCGGGAAACCTCAGACTTCAGTTCGGTTTGCCTGAAAATGCAGGAGTATCATCAGCTCTGCTCAACCCGAAAATTGACTCAATTGTAAATGCAGCTCTTGCAGCAAGGGCTTTTCCCGGTTGTGTTGTAATGGTCGCAAGAAAAGGAATTGTGATTTTCAAAAAGGCTTATGGCTATCAGACCTACGATGAAAGGACGGCAGTAAAAGAAGATGATCTCTTTGATCTTGCTTCAGTTACAAAAGTATCCTCATCACTTCCCGGATTTATGCTGCTCAATACACAGGGCAAATTTTCACCAGACAAAACACTTGGAAACTATCTTCCTTATTTCAGAAACTCTGACAAGGAGAATATTGCCATGAAGGATATTTTCACCCATCAGGCAGGGCTTACACCTTTCATCCCGTTCTACAGGTATAC
>CAZEYY010000210.1:0-3661 GCA_964516485.1 uncultured Rikenellaceae bacterium | reverse complement strand
GGAGGCAGTTTTGTTGACATTATGATATTGCATATCCTGTCAATCTGCTCCTGTGAATAGTTGAATTTTGGCAGCATCTCGCGGGCTATCACTGTTCCGTGATATTCATGATTGTCGTAAGCAACGGTATGCCCGACATCATGGAAAAGTCCTGCAGTTTTTAGCAGAAGTATTTCCTCATCTGTGCATCCTTCTCCCCAGCCAATAAGTTCAACCTCCGTGACTACATCAACTGTGTGTTTTACATTATGATAGTACAGATAAACAGGAAGTTCCTTTTCAAGCTTATCAAGAATTAACTCCTGTATGTCAGTGAACTGAATAAGCCCGAATTTAATCCTGAAAGCCTCGTTGGGCGCATTTCCCTGTCCATCAACAGAAAACTCAGGCTTAAGTCCAAGCACCCTGTACATCTGCAGATCTCCTTTGTACTTAACCGGAAGCTTTCCATAATACTCACAGTCAAAGAATTCCTTCACGAGTTCGTACGTCATTACAGATATAAGTATTGTTCCCTGCTCTGAAACGGCCTCAACCCTGCTTGCTGTGTTTACTGTATCGCCCTTAATATCATAATTTACTTTCTTCTTTCCAGATATCGTTGCTGTTACCGGACCGGTATGGATTCCTATTTTCAGGTCCCAGATACGATGTCCTTCCCCTCGTTTTTTTGCTTCATACTGCTCTAGGAAATTCCTCATTTCCATTGCAGCCATTACAACATCAACAGGGTTTGTTATATTTTTAACTGGGATGCCGCCCGCGCACATATAAGTGTCACCGATCGTCTTTATCTTTTCAATCTTGAATTTCGCAACAATGGCATCGAATTCATAAAGTATCTCATCAAGCTCATCCATAATGCCTGATGACTCCATTCCCTCAACAAGCTTTGAAAATCCGTGAATATCAGCAAACAGGACTGTCGCCATGTTGAATTTGAGCGACTTGTCCTTCTTTTCACCTTCTGCTTCCCTTGCTCCTTCAGGTGTTGATTTCTCGTAAAGCGCTTTTACCTTCTCATAGTCCCTGGAAAGCTTTTCATTCTGCTTCTCCAGCTTCTTGATCTGATCCTCAAGCTCCTGGTTCTGCTTTGCCAGCCGGGCAACACGCTTTACAAGTTCTTCGTTGTTAATTCCTGTCATACAAAGAAGATTTAACAGTAAATATAATAATTTTGTAAGAAGTGACTAAAGTGACTGGAGTTTGGAGTGACTAAAGTTATAAAACATTTCACAAGCTATATTACAAGCGATCGATAATTTAAATAACTCTAAGTACTCTAGGCACTTTAGGCACTCTAGGCACTTCTTATGTTGCAAAAAACCCGGGGCATTGTCCTCAACCAGATAAAATATACCGACACTGGAATAGTTGTCCGGATATATACACGGGAATATGGCCGGTTATCATTTATGATTAAGGGCATGCGAAACAGGAAAACCGGCAAACACAATATCCTTTTTCAGCCACTCTATATCCTCGATCTTGAGATCTACTACAGGGAAGCACGGGAAATGCAGACTATTAAGGAATTTGAATCAGCCTTTACTCCTTTTGACATTTACTCTGACATACGAAAAACTGCAGTGGCTATTTTCATGGGAGAAGTTTTGACCTCGGTACTGAAGGAAGAAAGTCCGAATGAGGAGTTGTTTGATTTTGTAAGGAATTCAATTGAATATTTTGAAAGCAGCAGGTCGGGTTTTGCAAATTTTCATCTTGCCTTCCTAGCAGGCTTATGCAGTTACCTGGGCTTTGAACCCGGCAGCAAAAATTCTGACAACGAGATCTTCTTTGACATGAAAAACGGAAACTTTGTTGCCCTTCCTCCTGTACACGGACAATATTCAGATCCAGATAACTCTGAAATACTTACAAGGCTTTTCAGTTCATCATTTGAAAGCGCGGGCGACATAGCACTTACCGGAGCCATGAGGAATGTCATTCTTGACGAGTTGCTTAAGTATTTTCATGTTCACATGCCCGGGATGAGCCGCATAAGGTCACTTGATATTCTCAAGGAGGTTTTCAACTGATTCTTAAAATTAATGGCAATTTTTTTATCTTTATGAGGAAAATTTTACCCCTTAATGGCTATCATTCCTTCAATTGTAAGCTGGCTTAATACCAAAAGAATCAACCAGATAGAGCTTTTCAGAAAATATCCTGTCGAAACACAGCAGGAAACGCTTTACAAGCTGCTTGCAAAAGCGGCAGGAACTGAATGGGGTCAGAAATATGATTACTCTTCAATAACAAGTGCAGGGGATTTCCGCGAAAGGGTTCCTGTTCAGACTTATGAAGACCTTATTCCTTATGTTGAGAGGCTGAGAAAAGGTGAAGCAAACCTGCTCTGGCCTGGTGAGATAAAGTGGTTCGCAAAATCGTCCGGGACAACATCCACAAAAAGCAAATTCATCCCTATGAGCGCAGATGCCCTTGAACACTGCCACTACAGGGCTGCAAGGGATATCCTTATATTATACACAATGCTATACCCCGGAACGAAGATCTTTCTGGGAAAAAGCCTGACACTGGGCGGCAGTCATAAAATTGACTCGTTCAGCAATGACGCACTTTATGGCGACCTTTCAGCGATACTTATAGAAAATGCCCCCTTCTGGGTGGATGCCATACGTACTCCGAAAACAAAAATTGCTCTTATTGAGGATTTTGAAGAGAAACTCAACAAGATCACACTTACAACGATAGACGAAAACGTAACAAGCATTGCAGGAGTGCCTTCATGGTATCTTGTCCTGATCAAACAGATACTTGTTCATACAGGGAAAACAAACCTGCTTGATGTATGGCCTAACCTTGAAGTATTCTTTCATGGCGGTGTAAGCTTTGTTCCTTACAGGGACCAGTTCAGAAATCTTATAAGGGGCGAACAGATGCATTATATGGAAACCTATAATGCTTCCGAAGGCTTCTTTGGAATTCAGGATGATCCTTCCTCAGGCGATATGCTTCTTATGCTTGATTATGGAATTTATTATGAATTCATACCGGCTGAAAAGGCCGGATCGCCATCTGCTAAGGCACTCACGCTTGGCGAGGTTGAAAAGGATGTGAATTATGCTCTTGTAATCTCCACTAATGGAGGACTCTGGCGTTACATGATAGGCGACACAATAGTATTTACTTCGCTTAATCCGTACAGGTTCAGGATATCCGGTCGAACAAAGCATTTCATAAATGTATTCGGTGAAGAAGTCATTATCGATAATGCTGAAAAGGCCCTCGAAGCAGCATGCAAGGCAACTAACTCACTTATAACGGATTATACTGCAGGACCTGTTTTCATGAGCTCAGAATCTAAAGGCTCACACGAATGGCTGATTGAATTTGCAGAAGAACCGGCTGACCTCAACCTCTTCACTGAAGTACTCGATTCGGCGCTGAAATCAGTAAACTCCGACTACGAAGCAAAAAGACACAAGAACCTTAACCTTGTCAGACCTATAATCAGATCTGTTCCAAAGGACACATTCAATAAATGGCTTATTTCTAAAAACAAGTTCGGCGGACAGAACAAGGTGCCCAGGTTGTCAAACTCACGGGAGTATATTGAGGAACTGAACAGGGTTATTTTGGGAAGTGACTAGAGTACTTAGAGTGACTAAAGTACTTAGAGTTATTAAAAAAATATAGA
>CAZEYY010000209.1:0-3694 GCA_964516485.1 uncultured Rikenellaceae bacterium | reverse complement strand
CCGTTTTTATCATCAGGATGCACTCTTTTAATCGGCAGGGCAAGATGAATATACTCGTAAAAATGCTGCATAAGATCCAGTTCATGATCATCAGAAGGCAGGGAAAGAATATCCGGATCATCATCCGATATGCTTTTCCCAAGCTTCACAAGCAGCCTGTTCCGGCACTCAAGCGGCCATGGAAACTCCTCAAGGCAGCGATCACAGCTTATTTTCACTGTCCCTGTGATACTTATAAGCAAATCGAGATGTGAGGATCTTTTCTCCATCTCAACATGAGCGTTCAGTCTTCCTTCCTTGATTTCCGACTCTTCAAAACTTTCAAAAAACTCATTTTCTATTTCAAAATCAAAGAGGTGCAGTCCTTCTTTTAATCCGCTTAACGGTATGGTATATATTCCGGACATCTCTCAGAATTTTGGTCTGCAAAAATATGAATCCTTATTTAATTAAAAAAATTATCAACAAAAAAGTAACATCAAAAGCCTTAAATGATTATCCACCGGTAAAAAAATGCCATTCACCGATTTTAATTTAGAGCCTGTAAATATGGCTGTTACTTTTGCTTCAGTTAAAATTAGTAAAAAATGGCACACACATTCAATAAAAACATTACAAAGAGAGAACAGCACCCCGGTGTAGGCCTTGGAATCTTCTTCATAACACTCGGAGTGGCTCTTCTTATTGCTACAAACGACCTTCTCAACCTTGGAAGCATTCACAGGTATTTTACCTGGGAGACAGTACTGATATTCATAGGAGTGATAATGCTTCTCAATCTTCATCTGACAGGCGGAATACTTCTGATTGCAGGTGGCTTCTGGTTCCTTCGCGATGAACTGAATATAATCCTTCCACAGAATTTTGAGACATTTTTCTGGCCAGGCATTATTATTCTCCTGGGACTTTCATATATAATCTCTTCCTTATTCAGGAGAGTCAGATAAGACAAATAAATAATAATAAACAAATAAATTTACAGTCATGGAAACAAATGATAATTACAGAGATGAAAAGCATCCCGGAGGGCATGGCCATCCTCATCTTCAAAGCAACCGTGCTATTATAGGAGTTGTCCTTGTCCTTGTTGGTGCTTTTCTTATAATGAGGAATTCGGGAATATTTCCGGGTTTCATTGATCACATAATTTTCAGCTGGCCCATGCTGCTTGTTACAATAGGCCTTGTAATCACAATAGGTTCTGCCGGAAATAAAACAGGTGGAATAATTGTAATGGCAGTAGGTGCTTTCTTCCTCCTTCCCCATATTTTCAGAGAAACATTCGATTTCAATATGTTCTGGCCTTCAATATTCATAATAATTGGTCTGATCTTTATCTTCACAAAAAGAAAAGGCGGATGGAAAGGGGTCTCCACTTCATCACAGGTTGGCGACGATTTTATTGATATAATAAACATATTCAGCGGAGGAGAAAGACAAATAATCACTGACAACTTCAGGGGAGGAAAAATCACATCAATATTCGGAGGCAGCGAAATTGACCTTACCCAGGCAAGGCTTGCTCAGGGAATCTCAGAGATTGAAGTTGCTTGTGTTTTCGGGGGAACAACAATAATCGTCCCCAATGACTGGAATGTTAAAGTTGAAGTAGTACCTGTGCTGGGAGGTTTTGGTGATGAAAGAAAAGTTACCCTCGGGAAACCTCTTGACACATCCAAACAGCTTATAATAAAAGGAGCTGTTGTTTTCGGTGGTGGTGAACTTAAAAGCTACGCTTAAATAAATATATGAAGCACCCGGTTCTTACAAACAGAATTCGGCTTATCGTATGGTGGCTGATCTGGCTGTTCCTTACAGCAGGTCAGTCACTTCTTTTCTACTATGCTTTCGGGAGTTACATCAGTACAAGTATCCTCGACAGCATAATCTCAATGCTTATTTACTCAGGTATAGGACTTTCAATCTGGTATCCTTTCAGTTTCTTCAACAGCGGTAATGTTAAATACTTAACAGTAATCTCAAACCTTGTTCTCAGCGGGGTTATTTCTGTAACGCTTTGGGTGCTGCTCACAAGATTCCTTGTTCAGAACATTCTTCAGGATGAAGTAATTTACAACGAATACTGGAACGCTACATTTCCTTACAGGATAGGCACCGGCGTATTTATTTACGGACTCATAGTTCTTTCATATTACCTGTTTAACAGCCTCACAAACCTTTCAGAAAAAAAAGCAAGGGAGGCAAAGCTGGAAGCGCTTGTGAAGGAGACTGAACTTAAAATGCTGCGTTCACAGATAAATCCGCATTTCCTCTTCAACAGCCTTAACTCAATAAGCTCGCTGACTGTTACCGATCCTGAAAAGGCAAGACTAATGGTAATCAAGCTTTCAGATTTCATGAGGTATGCCCTGGCCAGGAAAGAAGAAATCCCGGTATCACTGAGAAGCGAGCTTGAAAACCTAAGACTTTACCTCGACATAGAAAAGGTAAGGTTCGGCGACAGGCTTGTCACCGAGGAAGTTATAGAAGAAAACTGCCTCGATGTAAAAATTCCGGTAATGCTTCTGCAGCCACTGTATGAGAATGCCGTTAAACATGGCGTTTATGAAAGTACCGAAACAGTTAAGATTGTGACAAAGGCGCAGCTGGCAAACAATAATCTCGAAATATTTATCAGCAACAATTACGATTCTTCCCAGCAGGCAGCTAAAGGAACAGGAACCGGACTGTCAAATGTGAGAAGAAGACTTGAGCTGACCTACGGCAACAAAAGCTCGCTTACCGGCACAAAAGAAGACGGACTATACCAGGTCAGCCTTATAATTCCGGCATCAGCATTGAAATAAACCCCTTTCAGAATGAATACAATAAGAACAATTATAATAGAAGACGAAGCTCCGGCAAGAGACCTGCTCAGGCACTATCTGAAAGATCATTCCGATATTGAGATTGTTGTTGAATGCCAGGATGGCTTTACAGGGCTGAAAGCAATATCCGGGCATAAGCCTGATCTCATTTTTCTCGATATTCAGATGCCAAAACTAACAGGTTTCGAAATGCTTGAAGTCACAGAAGAAAGACCTGAGGTAATCTTCACAACTGCTTATGATCAGTTTGCACTCAGAGCTTTTGAACTGAATGCAGCCGATTACCTTTTGAAGCCCTTTCACAAGGAGAGACTTGGCGAAGCATTACAGAAAGTAAGGGACAAAATGTCTGCAGGGGCCACAGCCAGGAAACCTGTAAACGAACTTATTGCAAAACGCCCTGAAAACAGCGCTCCCCTTAGCAGAATCGTTGTAAGAAAAGCAACTGCAATTAATATTATACCACTTGAAAAAATAAGGTATGTTGCCGCCGAGGATGATTATGTTATGATCTATCATACTGAAGGCAAGGCGCTTAAACAGCAGACAATGAAATTCTATGAAGATAACCTTCCACATGAGGATTTTGTCAGGGTTCACCGTTCATTCATTATCAGGATAAGTGAGATAAAGAAGATTGAACCTTATGGCAAGGACAACCATGTTGCAGTTTTGCACGGGGGAGAAAAAATACCTGTAAGCCGTTCAGGATTCAGCCACCTTAAGGAGGAGCTGGGGTTTTAGGATTATTGTCTTGCGGTCTTGCGGTCTTGCGGTCTTGCAGTCTTGCGGTCTTGCGGTCTTGCGGTCATTTTTGGAACCGGATCAGCGTTTTAAACGGCTCTCCCTTTGGTATCCTGAGAAAA
>CAZEYY010000208.1:0-3709 GCA_964516485.1 uncultured Rikenellaceae bacterium | reverse complement strand
GTTAATACAAAATCATTTTCTAAGGACCAGTTATCGATATACTGTAAATCGAGTTTCATCCAGTCTTCAAAAGATATTTTGTTCTTCTGTGGCATAATCTGCCATGAACAGGTAATTCCGGGACGCATGGATAACCTGCGAAGCTGCCATGGTTTGTATTGCATAACTTCTTTCATGATTGGCGGACGAGGGCCAACCAACGACATATCTCCTTTCAATACATTGAAAAACTGGGGAAATTCATCAAGATTAGTTTTTCTCAAGAATTTGCCGATTTTTGTAATCCTGGGATCATCTTTTATCTTAAATACAGGGCCATCGGCTTCGTTTTGATGCATAAGATCAGCCTTGAGAGTCTCAGCATCCTGGACCATTGTACGAAATTTGTAGATATCAAATTCCCGTCCGTGCAGGCCGACCCTCTTTTGTTTGAAAATGACAGGGCCTCTGGAAGTCGCTTTTATAGCTGCTCCAACTAATAAAAGAATTGGCATCCATAAGGTAATCACTGCCAAAGAGAATATGAAATCGAAAACATATTTCCAACTTAAGGCAACCTGATTGTTTGGGTTATTCTTGTATGAAAGAAATGGCACTCCATTGAAATATGATAACTCAACTGGCATTGAGGAGGTTTCCAGAAGTGGTGAATGATACCTGAATGCAACACCAATTTCTTCACATGCAAACATGATCCTTTGAATATCCTCCTGATTGTATTCTCTTCTGCAATAGAACACTTCATCCACAATTTGCGATTTTATCAGGCAAGGCAGATCAACGATTTTTCGTAAGACTTTAAATCTGGGTTTGAACCTCTGATGTATACTTTCTGAATCCGAGATAATGAGCGATATATTGTAACCTAATTCCCTGTTATCGGCAATGTTCTGGATAAACTTATCACAACCTTCGTCAGCAATAAATATAATGTTTGTCAGGTTATTCCCTTGGCGCCTCTGCCTCATATAATATTGATTCACAATTATGTATGATAACAGAATGCCGATCCAGTCAATTATGGCAAATACCAGTATAAATTCCCTGGGAATATTTAAGCTTAACACAGAGATTATAGCGAACAGCGCCCCGGCTCCAATTGCTGAGAAAATAATGCTATGCCTTAATACCAGCTTGTAGTGGTTCACCTTTGTAATCATGAGGAGCACAACACTGGCTCTTGAAAGGCCAAAATACCATACAGGAATAAGCAATAAGAATAATACAAGATACTCAATATTATATTTTATTGAAGGATCAACAAAAACCTGCATCAACTGCAATGTTGAAAAATATAAAAAACTAGTCATCAATATCAGGTAAATCCTGAACATCGATCTCTGACTGCGTTCTTTCTCTAAAGTCATGTCTTTAATATGAAATGTGTAATTCATTTGGGCCGGGAGTAATCAAGTCAGTACTAGTTGTGAGAGATTAGGTAATTACAGGCAAGTCTCAATGATAACTCATCAAATTGTCTTTTTCTGTTTTTATCTCATTAATACACAAAGTATTAAGGATAAAGAGAAATTTGGCATTTTACTTCAATCAGGAAGTCAGTTTTAATGAGAGTTAACCAGGTGAATGATTATTTTCAACGAGCAATTATAATATTCCAAATTGTATGCCTCTTATTGTAAATTATTTAATATCAAATATATAATTAAACTTACAAATATTTTTTGTAACTTGTTTGTCCCATTTTGAAATCATCAATTACCATTGAAGAAGGCATCGCTTATCATCAGGTTCTGAAGATCAGGTTTCTTTATAATGATCTCTATAACAGGGTTTTGTTTTATTATCACAGAATTATTGCTGCTGCTTGTTCAGATAGGCAATGATCATTCTTAATTCTCCCCAGGTGATTTGTTCACCAAGAGCTTGTTTTGCCATGCCGGGTGAGGCTGTATTATTTTCATTGAAGAATTTGGTTACCAACCCGATCTTTTTTTCAGAGACAAGTTCGTTAATTTCAATTTTTCCTGATCTGATGAAAGTTGCCAGGTGTCCTTCAATAGTGCCTGCAGTGAGTTTCCTGATGCTTGCTATCTCTTCAACATTTTTACCTTCTTTGAAAAGGTCAAAAGTTAACATGCGGGTATCAGGCTTTTCTTCACGATGCTTCAACACCGGTTTCAATGATGCCGGTCGTTTCGGTTCCAATCCGGTTTTCAGGCAATAATCTGCGATAAGCTCCGCGAGCTCATCTCCGAAGATTTTCGCCTTGGCCTTTCCTATCCCTTTAATGGCCAGTAGTTCCTGTTTAGTACAGGGCAGAAGTTGCGCCAGTTGCGCCAGTGATTTCTGATTAAGCACCATGTATTCAGGAATATCAGCTTCTTCGGCTTTGTTTGATCTCCATTGCCTGAGAGCTTTGTAGAGGTCAGGGTTTGCGATATGCTGTGACAGTCTCTCATCAGTCCGTACAGTTTCTCTCACTTCCTTGTCGATGGCTGATACAGCTCTCACTCTGAGATACTTCTGCACGGTGATGCCTGTTCGGCCTTCCTTCAAACAAGCTTGTTTTAACCTCGTTTCTTCTTTTAGTCGTTCGAGAATTTCTGACAGTGTTTTCTTAACTGCCTTGTTGTCAGTTTCAATGCTAAGTCTATTTAAGGCTGACGAAAGTATTCCTGCAATTTTCTCGTCAAAGTAGGCACTGGCTTTCTTTATCCTTTCCTGCAGATAGCTGTTTTTCTCAATGTCAGGCTCCTGGTGAAATAGCTGCTGAAGCTGCGGTTGGAACTTGTCAGAAATTATTACTACATCGGTTAAGAACATTGAAGTGGTTTTCTCCAGATCTTCAATGTCTTTAAGATGAAGGCTGGAGGCATTATCCTTCATTTGTTTCAGCAGATAGGAAAGTTCTTTCTGCAGCGATTTGAAATCAAAAAGTTCCGATACCAGGTTGTGCTCAAATTCATGCTTTGCGGTTTCAAGTGCTCCTGAATCCGGCTGGTTGGCTTCCACATTTTTTGTAAAACCCTTGACTGTGGTATCACTCCTGATACTGTACGGCTCTATGCGTGAACTCAGCACTAATCCTTCCAGCGATGTGCAGCGGCTCAGTGCAACATATACCTGCCCGTGGGCAAATGCAGCATTGGCATCAATAATGGCTTTGCTGAATGTCAGTCCCTGGCTTTTATGAATGGTGATGGCCCATGCAAGCTTTAAAGGAATCTGATTGAATGTGCCGACACTTTTTTCAACAATTTCATTGCTTTGAGGATCAATCGAATAGCTGAAGTTATTCCATTCTTCAGGAGTCACATTTATTTCTTCATCATCACCATTGCATAAAACAGTGATCGATTCATTCTCGGGATCGATGCCGGTAATAATTCCGATTTTCCCATTATAATACCTCTTTTGCGGAGAACTGTCGTTTTTAACGAACATTACCTGCGCACCGGTTTTGAGTTCAAGTTTGGGCAAGGTGGGATAAGTATATTCCGGGAAGGTGCCGCTTATCTTAGCATTGAAGAAATGCTTCTTCGACCGTATTTTTTCAAGCCTCTTTTCATTCATCTGCTCTGCCTGCTGGTTGTGGGTAGTGAGCGTAATATAGCCCGGATTTTCATCGTGATTGAACCTTGGGTTATAGCGTTCGTTCAGTATTCTCAGGCTTTCGCTGTCAGGTTCGTTGTCACGGATTTTATTGAGCAGATCGATGAACAACTGATCGTTTTGACGGTAAATATGT
>CAZEYY010000207.1:0-3719 GCA_964516485.1 uncultured Rikenellaceae bacterium | reverse complement strand
ACTCCCTTTTCACCATGGATCCCTCTTTTCGGAATAGTATCCTGCCTGGGAGTAACCCTGTTCCTTAACATATATGCATGGATAACAATGGGCGTTTGGCTCACAATCGGGCTAATTGTTTATGCAACCTATGGAATGAAGCACAGCACTCTTAATAAGAATAAGGAAGCATTATAGCTTTAGAGGCTTTAGAGGCTTTAGAGGCTTTAGAGGCTGTAGAGGCTGTAGAGGCTTGAATACTGATTAAAAGAAAATACAATGAAAAAACTGATTACCTTCCTCCTGGCAGGCCTGCTCATAGCCTGTTCACCTGTAAGCAAATACAGGTCATTGCCTGAAGTTAAGGCATGGGAAAGCGAGATTCAGAAGTTCGAACAGGCAGACAGGTCTGAATCCTATCCGCCTGAATCAATAATTTTTGCCGGCAGTTCAAGCATCAGGCTTTGGGCATCACTTAAGGAAGATATGGCGCCATATCCTGTCATCCACCGTGGTTACGGAGGTGCAAGATTAAGTGATTTTGCAGTTTACGCACCAAGGATTTTTGATCCTCATCAATTCAGGGCGGCTGTAATCTTCATAGCCAATGATATTACAGGCGGCGAAGCTGACAAAACTCCCGAAGAGGTGCTTGCCCTGTACAAGGATGTAGTAAAAACAATAAGGAAAAATCACAAGGACACACCTGTTTTCTGGATTGCAGTCACCCCTACTTCATCAAGGTGGAAGGCCTGGCCGCAGATTGAGAAAGCCAATAAGCTGATAAAGGAATACAGTGAAAAGAGTAAAAACCTTTATTTCATCAGTACTGATAGTGCTTTTCTGGGAAATGACGGGAAACCAAAGGACGAGCTGTTCAGAAGCGATCTACTGCATCTCAATGATAAGGGATATGAAGTCTGGAAAGAACTGGTAAAAACCGAACTTGATAAAGTACTCAGATAAAGAAAAGAGGGTGTCTCAAAAGACTAAATCCATTAACCACAAAGGACACAAAGTAAAATCACAAAGAACACAAAGAGTTTAATATCAAGCTATTATCTTTGTGTTCTTCGTGCAGCTTTTGCGTACTATGTGGTTAAAAATTACTTTTAATACAGCCCCTTTCTCATTTATTTCTTCATTAAGCTCTTTTGCAGCAGATAGTTATAGTCTTTTGAACCCTTGTAAGTTCCGGGATAGATTTTACTATCGGCCTTACGCTCTATCTTTTTAATTACAGCTGTTCTTTCACCCCTTACTCCCTTTCCATGCGGAACATAGTCAACCCAGGCAACAAACCACTGGATCTTGTCAGCGACAATCTGCTGGGTGGTTATGAATGCCGGATCCTCCTCTTTAAGAGTGTAATTATCATGATTCTGCTCCCATACATCAACATAGTGCACAATAGGATCTAGATCGGCAAAAACTACAATGCCGTCTGAATCAGTGTAACCTTCTATTATCGAATTAGTCTGGTTATCCCAGTCATTAATTGTTGGATAAAGTATCACACTTGCCCCGTCAACAGGTGCTTCTTCCCAGTATTCAAGCACTTCAACGACAAGCAGGCTTGGTTCAACAACATCGAGCCGCATCATTGCTTTTGATTCCTTGCCCTTTTTTGAAAATGCTGTAAGAACTACATCATAGGTACCGGCAAGCTGATATACATGCACAGGATGTACATCTGTTGAAATATAGCCATCACCAAAATCCCACTCATAGGTTTCGGCATTATCAGAGGTATTGTGGAAAAACACTTCAGATCCGATCTTGGCTTTCTCCAGCTCCACATAGAAATCTGCTTCAGGCTTCTTATTGCACGAAAGGAGGAAGAGAGGAAGTATTAACGACAGGTAGATTAATTTTTTCATATTATAATTTTCATATTCATTTACAATTTATGTGCCATTTTTCAGGAGCTTGCATTAGTGAAGATTTGTCCTGCTGAGTCATAATGGTTTTGAGCCTGTAAATATAAAAATTATCATTATCTTTGCACTCCAATTCAAACACCTATTTAATAATGGTAAGGATAACTTTTCCCGATGGCTCGGTAAGGGAATACGAAAATGGGATAACTGGTCTTCAGATAGCTGAACAAATAAGCCCGAAGCTGGCGAAGGAAGTCTACTCAACAACAGTAAATGGTGAAGTGCGTGATCTTACACGCCCCATAACTGCAGATTCTACGATAAAACTTCACAAGTGGGACGATGAAGAAGGCAAGCATGCTTTCTGGCATTCATCAGCTCACCTTCTGGCCGGAGCCCTTGAATTATTGTATCCCGGCATAAAATTCGGTATAGGACCAGCCGTGGAGAGCGGTTTTTATTATGATGTGGACCCGGGTGAGGGAAAAGTAATTACTGACACCGATCTGCCGGCAATCGAATCGAAGATGAAGGAACTGGCTGCCGGAAACCTTGTATATTCAAGGAAGGAAGTCAGCAAAAAGGAGGCTTTGGAGTTCTTCACAAAGAAAGGTGACGAATATAAAACAGAACTTATAAGTGAACTTGAGGACGGCACAATAAGCCTTTACAGTCAGGGAGATTTCACTGATCTCTGCAAAGGTCCTCATCTTCCATCAACTGAACCCCTGAAAGCGATTAAGCTGTTAAGTGTTGCCGGTGCCTACTGGAGAGGCAATGAGAACAGAAAAATGCTCACAAGGATTTATGGCATAACCTTTCCGAAGCAAAAGCTTCTGGATGAATACCTTGTTTTTCTTGAGGAGGCAAGAAAAAGAGATCACAGGAAGCTGGGAAGAGAACTTGAATTATTTACATTCTCACCGAAAGTCGGAATGGGACTGCCTCTATGGATGCCAAAGGGAGCAGAATTGAGGCAGAATCTCATCAGCTTCATGACTAAAGTACTGAAAAAGAGGGGCTACAAGATAGTTGCAACGCCGCATATCGGTAATGTTAACCTGTACAAAACTTCGGGTCATTATGAAAAGTACGGGAAAGATTCATTCCAGCCCATTTCAACTCCGCAGGAAGGAGAACAGTTCATGCTTAAACCAATGAACTGCCCTCATCATTGTGAAATTTTCAATGCGACTCCACATTCATACAAGGATCTTCCATTGAGGATGGCGGAATTCGGGACAGTTTACAGATACGAACAAAGCGGTGAGCTTCACGGACTTACAAGGGTGAGGAGTTTTACTCAGGATGATGCTCATCATTTTTGCAGGCCCGATCAGCTGAAAGATGAATTTAAAAGCATAATAGACCTTGTCCAGTTCATTTTCAAGGCAGTGAGCTTTGAAGAATTCACAGCCCAGATCTCATTGCGTGATCCGGACAACAAGGATAAGTATATCGGCACCGATGAAAACTGGGAAAAAGCTGAAAGAGCAATTATTGAAGCTGCACAGGAGAAAAACCTGCAAACAACTGTAGTACCGGGAGAAGCTGCATTTTACGGACCAAAGCTCGATTTCATGGTAAAAGATGCACTGGGCAGGAAATGGCAGCTTGGAACAATCCAGGTCGATTATAACCTCCCTGAAAGATTTGATCTCTCATATAATGGCAGTGACAACCAGAAGCACAGGCCTGTAATGCTCCACAGGGCAATCTTCGGATCAATGGAGAGATTTGTGGCTGTCCTTATAGAAAATTCAGCAGGAAAGTTCCCGCTCTGGCTTGCTCCCGAGAAAGCAGTCATATTGCCCATAAGTGAAAAATTCAATGATTATGCAGGAAAAGTTTTGGAAATTC
>CAZEYY010000206.1:0-3724 GCA_964516485.1 uncultured Rikenellaceae bacterium | reverse complement strand
CAATAAAACCTATCTTTTCTTCGTTCTCCTTTCGTTAATAAGATCCTCTACAACATCATCCACAACCACCATTCCCTGAAGCTGTTCATTGCCGTCAACAACAGGAACAGCAAGCAGGTTATACTTTGACACTAGCTCTGCGATATCCTGAACTTTCTGATTATCAAACAGAAAAACAGGTTCCTTTTTCATAATATCTGCAAGAACTGTTTTAGGATCAGCGATAACAAGGTCGCGGAGGTTGAAAGTTCCTATAAGCTCTTCATTTTTCTCAGTTACAAAAAGATTGTAAAGCTCTGAGGGTTCGGGCTTTTTGATTCGCAGTTCCTCAATCACCTTCTCTACTGTTGTATCCTGATTGAAAGAAATAAAATCGGTTGACATCAGGCTGCCTACTGTGTTATCGGGATATTCAAGCAATTCCCTTACCTCCTGAGAAGATTCAGTATCCATCTCTTTAAGAAGCATTTCCGCTTTTTCGTCCTCGAGCTCATCAAGAATGTCTGCTACTTCGTCTGCCGGCATTTTTTCAAGCACATCTGCAGCCTTGTCAACCGGCAGGTTCTCAAGGATATGTATCTGTGCATGGGTTTCAAGTTCCTCAAGTACATCAGCAGCTTTTTCCTCATCGAGGGCAGAGAAGACTGACATACTAGACTTTTTCCCGAGATCTTCAAGGATGTCAGCAATGTCAGAGGGGTGAAGCGTATGAAGCTTTGCATAGCTCTTCGACAACCTTATATTCAGATTGGAATAGTCGATTGCCTGAACATCATCCCAGAGTATAAATTTAGTCGGGATGCTGATATGAAGGAGGTTCAGGTATCTTTTTATGTATCCTGCTATTCCTATTCTTCTCAGGATACCTTCAATACCTATGTCGACAGCAATTGCAAAGGTACCTGCCGGCAGGGTTGCAAGCCTGACATCATTCACCCTCACAAGTTTCCTTCCGTTAAGGTCAACTATCTGTTTGTCAAGTATGCTTTCAACAAGCAGCATCCCGTTGGCAACTTCTTCTTCCGTGAGCTTTATAAGTTCTGAACAAGAGACGTTCAGTACTTCTCTTGTTTTTACTATGCGGAAAGTGTTGAAAGAATATATTCCATACTCCTTCTTCATCTTCAGCTTCACTCCTGTAACCGTTTGGTTTCCAGGATCATTGTGACCCGAAGGGACAGAACTGACAAGCAGGTCTCTGATAATACCAATCGCATCTCCATCGGCATCAAACACTTCCTTGCCGATTATTCCGCTTAAATAAAATGTTGTAAGTGATGTCATGGTCACCTCCTTTGCTTTTTATACAGAAGAAGATGGCCAGATACCCGGTCATTCCGCTGTATAAGGATTTATACTGTATCTATCCGCCGGGTCGTCGTCCATTAGATTTTCTGATTTGATTTCGCACACAAAAGTAATTTTCCTATTTATATTCACCAAAATAAATTCACTAAAATTCTGTATTGAATCGCTTTATTTTGTCCTTATGAAACTTCCCTTACAATTATCTATATATTTCTTATTTTCAAATATTTAATTGAAATATAAATTTTAATAATGTCTGGAGACGCATTCCAGTTTTTTTTATAAATAATCATGATCCGGCCTTTTATTTCGTAAAATAACTATTTTTGACCATTGAATTTAATTAAAATCTGACCCGTGAGATTTTTAAAAGAGCGACTTTCAGGCTATGATGCCCCCCAGAAAGCAATGGCGGCAGGAATCTATCCGTATTTCAGGGAAATTGAATCAGACCAGGATACTGTGGTTATGATGAATGGCCAGAAGATACTTATGTTTGGTTCAAACAGTTACCTTGGACTTACATGTCATCCTAAGGTTAAGAAGGCAGCAAAAGATGCCATAGACAAATACGGTACAGGATGTGCCGGATCAAGGTTCCTGAACGGAACACTTGACATTCATATTAAGCTTGAAAGGAAACTGGCTGAACTTGTTGGCAAGGACGGCGCTCTTTGCTACAGTACAGGTTTCCAGGTCAACCTGGGTGTTGTCTCCCTTCTTGCCGGGCGACATGACTATCTTCTCCTCGACGAACTCGATCATGCTTCAATAATAGAAGGCAGCAGGCTTTCATTCTCCAAAGTGCTTAAATTTGCCCACAACGATATGGAAGCTCTTGAGGCAAAACTCAAGGTCTGCGAAGCTGACAAAATTAAGCTGATTGTTGTTGATGGGATATTCTCAATGGAAGGCGATATTATCAAGCTTCCTGAACTTGTAAGACTTGCTGAAAAATACAATGCCTCAGTAATGGTGGATGACGCTCATTCTCTGGGTGTTATTGGAAAGAACGGTTCTGGCACAGCTTCTCATTTTGGCCTTACCGACAAGGTTGACCTTATAATGGGCACATTCTCAAAGTCATTCGCTTCACTCGGTGGTTTCATTGCTGCCGACAAGGAAGTGATCAATTTCATAAAACACAATTCAAGGTCGCTTATCTTCAGTGCCAGCATGACACCTGCCTCAGCAGCAGCAGTACTTGCCTCAATAGAAATAATGGAAAGCGAACCTGAACGCATCAGGCATTTATGGGACATGACTGCACTCGCCCTTGAAGGTTTCAGAAGTGCAGGCTTCGACACCGGGAAATCGGAAACTCCCATAATTCCTCTTTTCATCAGGGATGATATAAAAGCCCTGCAGCTTACCCAGATGCTGCTCGCCGACGGAGTCTTTGTAAATCCTGTTGTTTCACCTGCCGTTCCCAGGGAGGATAGTCTTATAAGGTATTCACTTATGGCTACACATACTAAGGAACAGGTTGAGATTTCAATCGAAAGGATTTCAAAAGCCGCAAGAACACTCGGCATTCTCAAATAATGAAAAAAGTAATCCTTATCACAGGGATATCTTCCGGCTTTGGCAGGGAGACTGCAAAATTACTTGCTGAAAAAGGACACATTGTTTACGGTACAGTCCGTAATAATCCACCATCCGGTTCCACTGTGAACTCACTGATTATGGATCTTACCGATCATGAATCGGTGAAGCAGGCCGTTGCCACAGTCATTTCAAAAGAAGGCAGGATTGATGTCCTTATCAACAATGCCGGAATGCATACAGGCGGACCGGCTGAGACAATCCCGATGGATTATATAAAAAAACAGATGGACACCAACTTCCTGGGAATGGTGCAGATTATTAAGGAAGTTCTGCCGGTCATGAGAAGCCAGGGAGGAGGCACAATAATAAATTTCTCCTCGATAGGCGGACTTATGGGTTTGCCATACCAGCCCTATTATTCTGCAAGCAAATTTGCAATTGAAGGCTTCAGTGAAGCCCTGCGTATGGAAATCAGCAGCTTCAATATTAAGGTTGTGGTTATCAATCCCGGTGATTTTCATACAAGCAATTCTGCAAACAGGAGAAATTTCCTTGCTCCCACTGATAGCAAAGATCCTTATCATGAGCAATACAGGAAAACACTGCAAAAGATTGAAAATGACGAAGGTAAAGGCTGGGCTCCTGAAGTGCTTGCAAAAAAGCTCGTCAGAATAGTGGAATGTAAAAATCCCCGCCAGCGTTACATAATAGGATCATTCGAACAGAAACTGTCAGTCTGCCTCAAGGCTGTACTTCCGGGCCGGATCTTCAGGGCAATAATACAGGATTACTATAAGATTAAATAGTCTTGCAGTCTTGCGGTCTTGCGGTCTTGCGGTCTTGCGGTCTTGCGGTCTTGCGGTCTTGC
>CAZEYY010000205.1:0-3837 GCA_964516485.1 uncultured Rikenellaceae bacterium | reverse complement strand
GCCATTCACTAAAAATATCGTTATTAACTTGACTTTTATCTTTATATGTTCGAAATTTGATATAGTGAAGTTGAGATTTCTGTTTGATCTGCATTAAATGGTAGCTTATGCGGGTATATCAAAGTTACATAAAGGAGATACATCGGGTTCCCCTGAAAGGAAGGCAATATGCTTCTTCTATTTTCGATAATTAGTAAATATGATATGAAAAGATCAATATTCATTGTTTTAACATTTTTATCATGCTGCGTTCCGCATGATACCGGATTTTTCGAGTTTGATCCAAGATCTTTGAAAGAGAGTCCTGTTGCATTGACAAGTATTTGTGACAGTGTTTATTATATACTGCTGGACAATGCCATTACCCTCGGTCTGATCCATGATAATTTAATATATTCCGGCGGATTATTTTATATATCTTCAAAAGATATCGGGATACTAAAATATGATAAAAAAGGCAGGTTTGTTGGAAAGATAGGTAATAAGGGTAGGGGGCCCGGGGAATACACTTTTCATCATGATTTCGCAGTTGATCGTAACAATAATAACATCTATGTACATGACAGGAGTGACTTAATCAAGGTTTATTCCCGATCTGGTAATTATATCCGGAACATGCCTCTGCACCAGACTGGAGCATTTATTGATAAAATAGCATTCCATAATTCCAATCTTTTTGCTTTTCAGACCCTCCAGATGAAGGAATCATTTTATAATTGGATTATTTACGATACTTTAGGCAACATTACAGGAAAGAAAAGCAAGACAATTCCATCTTTTTATTGTGGATTTTCCGGTGGTTGCGGCACTTATGAATTTAACAATAAATTATACTACTGGAATATATATAATGACTCTGTTTTTACCATTGCACCTGATCTCAGTTATAAGACATCATTTATCCTGAAACCCGGAGAGCACAGATTACCTTATTCAAATTTTGATCCTTCGGCTTTAAAAGAATATTTGCATATATGGAAAATTTTTGAAACCCAGGTGTACTACATTATTTTGTATACTTATAAGCAAGCCATCTTTGTTCTTGTAGATAAGGAGTCCGGAGAAACGTATCAAATAAAACTTGACACTGAAAAGAGTATCCCGGGAGAATTTTTTAAAGGAGGGATAATCAATGATTTTGACAACGGGATGCCATTTTTACCAAAGGCCTATTATGAAGAAGACGGCAGGGAATATATGTTAGGCTTAGTCTATCCCTTTCAGATCAAAGCCCTGGTATCTTCAGATAAGTTTATTACAACAACAACGCAGTATCCGGAAAAACAAAAAGACCTGAGGAATATGGCAGACTCCCTGAAGGAAACAGACAACCCTGTTTTGATGATTGTAAGATTAAAAAAATAATCATTATGAAAAAACACTAGTGTCTAAAAGATTTATTTCAAAACCTTTGTAAATAGTTAATATATAATTTATTACAAACAAAAAAGTTACGTGTCGATTTGAATTCATTTCGCATCTTCGCTGCCTGAATGTAAATCAGGCAAATTTGCCCGCGTACCGCATACCGCGTACCGTGTACCGTTTCCTTTTCCTTTCTACCGAATAAAATAGTTTCAACCCTTTGTTTTATTCTGATTAATACATAAATTTAAAGTCGTTAATGTCCTTTTTAACCTAAGTCGTTCAAAATGAAAATCCGGCTTCTCCCTTTTCTGATTTTAACAGTGAGCCTGGCTGTCTCATGTAAACAAAAAACAGCCGATAACCTCGAGGAAATGGCACGTCGTGCTTCACATCCCGAAGCGGTTCTGGTGAAGACCGTAGAACTTGAAAAATCTACCTTCTACCACGAACTGGTATCCAATGGCAAGGTGTATTCATCAGAAAAGGCTGTTGTGCCATTTAAGGTTAACGGGGTGATTAAGGAATTACTGATCCGTAACGGTCAGAAAGTTAATACAGGCGACCTGCTTGCAGTAATAGAAGATTTTGAATATCAATCGCAGCTCCGTAGCGCTAAACAAACCTACGAGAAAGCTGAAATCAATTTCAAGGACGATATTTACAGCAAATACCTTACATTCGACACGATAGGGATTGCGCCTGAAAAAATAAAAACTTCCCGCATCCGGAGCGGACTCGATGATGCAATTAATGCCCTTAAGCTTGCTGAATACAACTTCAACAATACCAGGATACATTCACCCATAAGCGGCGTGGTGGCCAATCTTGAGGCTCTTCAGTGGAATCCAAGCCAGAATTATCCTAACCTGTGCACGATAATCAACGACAAGAAGATGGAGGTGGAATTCCCGGTCATCGAATCGGAATATGGTTTTATAAACCAGGGGATGCCCGTGGGCATAAAGCCGTTCATCAACGACAGCACTGTCATTTCCGGCACAATCACCCAGATCAATCCCCGGGTAGATGAGACGGGAATGGTAAAGATAAAAGCAGGGCTGAGGAATAACGGCCATCTCATCGATGGGATGAATGTGAAGGTCGTCATCCGGAAGCCTGTTCCCGGCCGGCTGGTTGTCCCGAAGGAAGCCCTCGTGATACGCCAGGGGAGAGATGTGATCTTCGTGCGGCAGGATTCGATTGCGATATGGAAATATGTAACTGTCGAATTCGAGAACAGTACAAGCGTATCAGTCAGTGATGGCCTTGAACCGGGCGATCTTGTAATTGTAAGCGGAAATGTTAATCTCGCCCACGAAACAATAGTGAAGGAGGAATGAATACTGAACCTCATCACAGCTCTTTTCTCTCCACATTCACGGTCAACATTCTTTTTGTAATGCTGATCATTGTCGGTGCGGCAATGATCCCTTTGCTCTCCCTCCAGCTGAACCCGACAAGATACCTTCCGTCGCTCACAATCTCATGGACCTGGCCCGAAGCCCCGGTACGGGTTGTCGAGCAGGAGGTTACCACTGTGCTCGAGGGCATGATAACAACAGTCACGGGAGTTAAGAAAGTGTCTTCCTATACTTTCAATAACGGCGGAAATATAACTGTCGAATTCGACAGAAATGTTGATCTGAGGGCAAAACGCTTCGAGATTGCTTCCCTTTTGAGGCAATCGCGCGACAGGCTTCCCGAAAGGGTCTCATACCCCGAAATAGCCATGAACATGCCTTCAAATCTCTCGGGATCCCTCATTCTTGGCTTCCAGCTTAACGGGAACGCCAGTCCGTCGTACATATACACTGTTGCCGATGAAGTTATCAAACCTGCACTTTCAGTTGTGGAGGGCGTCTACAGCGTTAATGTCTATGGGGCCACTCCCCGTGAATGGGAGATAGTATATGATCAGCAGAAACTTGCGTCAATGGGGATAAGTCCCTCTTCAATAAGCGCCGCGATCAACAACCACCTTCTTGAGTTGGAACTGGGGGGTGCTAAGGAACTGAATAGTTCCGGGCCCGCCAGAATGACCTATCTTACACTGCTTGGCAGCACGAATCGGGAATTCAGATGGGAGGATATCGCTGTGGCAAAGTCGTCGGGCAGGATAATTCACCTGAACGACGTTGCCTCTGTGAGGATGAAGGACAGGCGGCCGCAGAGTTATTACCGGATCAACGGTCTGAATACAATTAACATCAATGTAAATGCAGGGAGGAACGTAAATAATATCAGGGTGGCAGGTGAAGTAAAGGCTGTAATTGAAAGCCTTAAAAAGGAACTTCCCCCCGGTTACAGCTTGAGAACATCGATCGACAATACAACTTACCTAAGGGAGGAGATCTCGAAGAACATTTTCAGGGCTGTGCTTTCGGTCATCCTTCTGCTGCTTTTCGTCCTTGCTATAAGCCGTGAACTGAAATATCTCCTGATAATTGCAATAAGCCTGGTGGCCAACAT
>CAZEYY010000204.1:0-3856 GCA_964516485.1 uncultured Rikenellaceae bacterium | reverse complement strand
GTTTTGGATAGCTTCAAAATCTATTATCAAATCAAACATACGGATTTTAGGAGCTATCGGGAGGCGCAGGGCTCAGGGCAAAGGGCGCAGGGCGAAGGATTAAAGACAAAAGAGACTTAAGACTAAAGACCAAATACTAAAGATCAAAGACCAATGACAGTGTTCAGTGTTAAAGTCAGCTGATAACCTTCCTGTTAACAAAATGATTTCCTCTCTGTTTTACAAAGATTCAAAATTATTACCTTTGGATGGCGTTTCTGACGCTTTTTAGCAATTAATGTAATCCACCAATGGCCAAAGAGAAGGAAGAGTCTCCAAAGAAGAACAATAAAACAAAAAAAGGTTCCGAAAGCTCCAAGCCCTTCTTTACTGATGAAAGAATTAAATTCATCTTCGGCATACTGATAACCGGTTTTGCCCTCTACCTGCTTCTTGCATGCATCTCATACCTGTTCTACTGGAAATTTGACGACTCTCTTGCCAATTCAGATGTAGTCTCCGGAGCCGAGATTAAGGTCAGGAACTGGTCTGGGAAGAGTGGGCAGTTTCTTGCCCGTTATATAATTGCATTTGGTTTCGGTTACGGAGCCTTCTTTGTCCCGCTGATATTCGGAACCCTGGGTCTCTATCTGCTAAAATTTCCGAAAATAAAGCCGCTTGGGCTAATTACAAAATTCTCCTTCGCAACAATTTTATTGTCACTCATCCTAAGCCTTGTGTTTGGCGAGGCCAAGGGTTACCTGAAGAGCGGTCCCGGCGGTGCACAGGGATTCTTCATAACTGAATGGATGAAATCATTCATGGGCACACCCGGCACATCTGTTGTAATACTCTTTTTTACAATTGTTTACCTGATATTTGCCCTGAAAGTAAAGCCTGAGACTTTTGTTAACCTTGTCAGACCTGTCGCTGCCCTGTTCCATCGTAAGGAAAAACCTGTAACGGAGGGAACAATTCAGGAAGAAAGCGGAAATATCGCGGATGATACAGAATCGGGAAATAACCAGGAAACATCTGATAATGTACCTGATACTGATAAGAATCCACTTGTAAATGAAGAAAAGGAAGAAGAAGAGATAGAATTCACAGTCAGAAACCTCAACAAGGAAACTGTTGAAGATGAAGAAGCAGAATCTGAACCGGAATCTGAGGTAGATGAGCTGATTCCTCCTGTAAAAGGATCTATTGTTCACGATTTTGACAAGGACAACACCCTTCCTGAGGAGAAGAAGGATGAGGTTCCTATCAATATATTAAGGCCTGAGGCAGAGGACACCCTAACCGACAAGGAGGTTGAGAAGATTATGGAGAACTATGATCCGCGTCTTGACCTGTCACGTTACAAATTCCCGCCAGTATCGATACTGCATGATCATAAGTCAGAAACAGCATTTGACAATAGTGAAGTATTTGAAAACAAGGAAAATATAATAAAAACCCTTGCGGATTACAAGATCAGTATAAAAAGCATTTCTGCCACAATAGGTCCTACTGTAACCCTGTACGAAATAGTTCCTGAAAGAGGTGTTAAAATTGCAAGGATCAAGTCGCTTGAAGATGATATCGCACTAAATCTTTCAGCCCTTGGCATAAGGATAATAGCCCCAATACCCGGAAGGGGAACTGTCGGCATTGAGGTCCCGAACAAAAGGCCTGAAATGGTGTCGATGAAATCACTCATTACATCAAAGGCTTTCCAGGAAACTAAATTTGATATTGCCCTGGCTCTTGGACGGACAATTACAAATGAACCTTACATTGTCGATCTCACAAAAATGCCTCACCTGCTCGTTGCAGGAGCAACAGGACAGGGCAAGTCGGTGGGAATAAACGCAATAATAACCTCAATACTTTACAAGAAGCACCCGGCAGAACTAAAGCTGGTACTCATTGATCCTAAACGCGTGGAACTGCCCCTTTACACCAAAATTGAAAGGCACTTCCTTGCCAAGCTTCCCGGTGAAGAAGAAGCAATTATAACTGATACACAAAAAGTTATAAACACCCTGAATTCACTTTGCATTGAGATGGACAACAGGCTTGAACTGCTTAAAGGGGCTCAGGCAAGGAATATAAAGGAGTACAATGAGAAATTTACAGGCAGGAAGCTCAATCCGGAAAAGGGTCATAAATTCCTGCCCTACATAGTTCTTATAATTGATGAATTTGCCGACCTGATAATGACTGCAGGCAGAGAAATAGAGGGACCTATCGGCAGGCTAGCACAGCTGGCCAGGGCAATTGGCATACATCTTATAATATCTACCCAGCGCCCCTCAGCAAATATTATCACAGGCTTCATTAAGGCAAATTTCCCTACACGCATTGCTTTCAGGGTATTTTCATCAGTTGACTCACGGACAATACTTGATGCCACAGGCGCCGACAGGCTTGTAGGACGGGGCGACATGCTTATTTCATCAGGAAATGAGCCGGTAAGGGTTCAATGCGCTTTCATTGACACTCCTGAAATAGAAGAGCTTACAGATTTCATTGGTGCCCAGCAGGGTTATCCTGATGCCATGCACCTCCCCGAGTATGTTGATGACAGTGAGGCTTCTGGCATTGAGGTTGACCTTAAAAAGAGAGATCCGATGTTTGAGGATGCAGCCAGGCTTGTTGTACAGCATCAGCAGGGATCAACATCTCTTATACAGCGTAAGCTCTCGATTGGCTATAACAGGGCAGGCAGAATAATTGACCAGCTTGAAGCTGCAGGCGTTGTTGGTCCCTTCGAAGGAAGCAAGGCAAGGGATGTACTTTGTTCCGACTTTATATCTTTGGAACAGATTTTGAAGAGCCTTGAATAAAAGGTTAATAATGAAACAGATTACTTCCCTCCTGCTCATCATTCTGCTAAGGACTTATTTAGTAAGCGGACAGACAGATCCTGCAGCAGTTAAGGTACTCGATAAATTTTCAGGTGATGCCCAGGCAGCTCCCTCAGTTTCAATAAAATTCAGACTAATAACTGATGATCTGGCAGAAAATAAGTCAGATTCAGTAAAAGGATCTGTTATAATCAGCAAGGATAAATATTATCTCGATCTTCCAGATAATAAAATCTGGTTTGACGGAGCTGTTTCCAACAGCTATCTCACTAATGAACAAGAGCTTACCATCACCAAACCAAATAAGAAGGATAACTCCTTCCAGAGCAAACCTTCAGGTATTTTCACAATGTATAAAAAAGGATACAAAGCCCGCCTGGTTGAGGAAAAAAGCGACAGCTGGATAATTGACCTGTATCCTGAAGACATTAAAAGTGAACTTGTAAGAGTCAGACTTGTTCTTGGAAAGACAAAAACAGATCTGAAAAGGCTGGAATACAAGAGGAATGACGGTATAGTTGTTTCTGTAATCGTTTCAGATTACAATCTTCAGTTCAAACCCGGTCCGGACACTTTTGTATTCAGCAGGGAGAAATATCCCGATGCTGATATAATAGATATGAGATAGATCAAATCATGAAGAGCCGGAGCTATCCGGGATAAGCTACTCTTGAGTGATAAATATTTAATAATCTTTTCTTAAATACCTCTTTAATTTCTGCTATATCCCTGAATGTCAGTGGGGCATCAGAAAACTGGTCTTCCTGCTCCTGGAATATTATTATCCTTTCAACAAGTTCACTGATTGATTCATCCGTGTACCTTTCAATCGTTCTCGATGCCGCTTCAACAGCATCAGCCATCATTACAATAGCTGTCTCCCTTGAAAATGGCCTGGGCCCCCTGTACTTAAAATCGTCCTCTGCTGAATCAGGTATTGATCCCCTGTCGAGATACTTACGGTAAAAATAATAGGCTTTTGAAGTGCCATGATGTGTCTTTATGAAATCAATGATCTGAACAGG
>CAZEYY010000203.1:0-3859 GCA_964516485.1 uncultured Rikenellaceae bacterium | reverse complement strand
ATTCGCCGGTAAGCTGGCGGGCTTCGGCGTCGTTGATTGTCAGAACATCAACCCTGGCGATCACTTTCATCAGGTCATCCCAGGCGGTATCCATCCAGAAATTCATGGTATCCATCACGATGAGTTTCGGGCGCCTGACGAGTTGATCGAGAACGCGCATCTGGATTGAAGGAGTCAGATTTCCGAGCATGAGGAAATCCGGTGACTGGTATGAGGGGGGAAGAACAGGGTCGAAATCGGCGAGCACATTGAGTTCGGTGGACAAAGTATCGCGTGAATTCATATCAATATGATACCTGCCCCACCAGAAAAAGGATTTGCCTTCGGGCCGTATTTGTAAACCTTCGGTATCAATGGAGTTCTGGTGAAAAAGTTCGATGTTTTCCTGCGGGAAATCGCCGCCTACAACGGACACGAGTTTAACATCATCAGCAAACTGTGATGCAGCCAGTGAAATATAGGTAGCAGCGCCTCCCAGTATTTTATCGGTTTTGCCAAACGGGGTTTCAATTTTATCAAAAGCAACGGTTCCGACAATTACAACGCTCATAAAAAGAGATAATTAGGGGTTGAAGTAGGTTAAAAAATATTTTTGCAAAGATATTGTTTATTTGGAATGAAGTTTTAATTTTGCAGCCCCGTTTAAGGGAAATTCCTCCTTAGCTCATCCCGATCCCGATAGCTATCGGGAGGTTAGAGCATCCCGACTGAAAGTCGGGAGGGTAGCTGGTAAGATAGAAAGTTCTTTTAATACATACATTCCTCCTTAGCTCAGTTGGTTAGAGCATCTGACTGTTAATCAGAGGGTCGCTGGTTCAAGTCCAGCAGGGGGAGCATAAAAATCAAGCAGTTAACATTGAGTTGTTGACTGCTTTTGTTTTTAGGTATTCCTTATAAGGTTTCACAAAGCACAAACAAATCAGGTATTCAACAGGTAAAAAAATGCAGCCACCCTTGTCAGAGTGGCTGTGGTATAGAATCTGTCGATATATCTGCTAACATGGAAGATAAAAGCAGACTTAAAATTCTTATATATCACAATATTTTCATCACTTGATCAAAAACTGATTTGATATAAATATTGGATATGTATGCAAATATATGTTCAGGAAAAACAGAAAAACCGGACGATTGAGTGAACGGTATCGTTTGTTGAGTGAAATGATATCTGGATAAATGAACGGTAAAAATTCCCTGCGGAATAAGTGTTTTTTAATCCCAATTAACCGTTCTTTTTCTTGTTGGTGTTTGTCGTATCATCATCAATTTCATAAAGAAAAGGCACAATAAGTTCAACCTTGGTCCCCGGCAGTACATTGTCCGGGTAACACTCGGTAACATTTATACTTGTATGGGTATTGTATTTAATACTTAACAGTTCAAGCCGCTTCCTGATGATTTGCATTCCAAGGTGTTTCTTATGAGAGCTTTCGGAATAATACTCTGTGGATTTCTTCAAACCTATGCCATTATCTTCCACGATTATTTTCAGTGATTTTGAGTCATTAAAATAGAATCCTATTTGAACCAGGCCTTTTCTATCCAGTGCGGAGAATCCGTGCCAGATGGAATTCTCGGCAAACGGCTGAACAACCATACTGGGGATGTAAATGTCATCTTCATCCAGTCCGCGGCCAGTTTCTATCGTGTAGTCAAATTTATTCTCCAGCCTTTTCTTTTCCAGATCGATATATATTTTTAACCTGTTGATTTCTTCAGTTAGCTCGACCATTGGGGTATTGATAGCATTGAGATTTTGCCTTATAAGCCTTGAAAAATTTGAGAGGTAAATTACTGCTTCATCACCTTTATTTCTAAGCAGGTAGTTTTGAACTGAGCTTAAAGAATTGAATATAAAGTGAGGATTCATCATCGATTGCAGCGCTTTCTGTTCCATCACTACCAATTGGTGGTCTATTTCAACCTTTTTCATTTTTTGTACCCGCAACCTGTAAATGATCAGGAAAATCATTCCTGATAACAACATTGCTGTGAAAGCCCAAAACAAAGGGTATTCAACCAATGTAGGTTTAATGGTAATTGGCAATTCAAGCGGTTTGCTCCAGTCAGAATTTGATTTCCTGACCCTTAATCTGAAAATATATTTTCCTTTTGGAAGGTTTTGGTAAACAATATTTATTTCGCTTCCTGTTCCAGTGGTCCAGGTTTTTTCAGCACCAACAAGCATATAAGAATAAATGATTGAATTTGTGAAATAACTTATGCAACCGAAGCTTAAGAGGATCTTGTTTCTGCCGGTCAGCGTAATTCCTGCATCATAAGTAGAACTGACATCGTTGACCAGAATCGATTTAAGGTATGGAATGGGAGGGTTTGATACACCCCCTGCGATAGATGATTCAGCAATGATTGTCAGGCCGTCGTCACTGGCGATGTAAAGTGAGTCGTTATACACAAGTAAATCATTGATATTGTTGAAGCTGATTTTTAATGGATTAATATGAAGTATATTGTGATTCAATATACTGAACGGGTTATGACAGACAAAAATATCACGGAATGTTGCCAGGTAAAGCGTAGGATAATGAAAGACAATTTTTTTTATTGGAAGTGTAATGGGGACATTGAATGAAGCAGTAAGGTTATAGAATTTCCTGTTATTTAATAAGAATACACTATCACCATCAATATTAAATATCTCAGATGAATCATTCAATATAAGATGATCTGTTATAACATCTCCATCAAAGCAGGATAAGAGTGGATAGTATTCAAACTTAGAGTTTTTTAATAAATAATTCTTCTTTGAATTTATTACAAGTACATTATCATTGTTATAAAAGATATTATTAATTCTTTCATGAAAATTCTGCAATTTACCTTTCAGAGAGGCTTCCTGTGCCGGACCTGTCACTAAGTACTCCTGCTGACAGTAGGCAAGAAAATTACCTGTTTTATCTGCGATAATCCGTTTCATTGGGCGAGCAAATACTGAACTATCAGAAAAGCCTAATTTCCCGGTATTCTGATCTGCGTGAATTCCTCTCAAAGTACATATATATGAGGCTAACGATCCCACAATCAATGTTTTGTCCCTGAGTAAAAACAGTAAATCAATCGGCTGCAATACATTGGGAAGTGTCATCTGGTACAACTTATTATCATTTATCCTGAATATGGAGTTCTTATTTGTGGCTAATAGTCCAATCTCAGGGATGAAGCATATTTTGTTAATTCCCGAACCGTCAAAACTGTATGAGTCAATATGTTTTTGGTACTGAAAGTCGTGACTGATAGCATAAAGCCCATTAGCATGAGTGCTGACCCATATATTGTTTTCGTGATCCTCAAAAAGGCCCTGAGCTTCGGCAATTTTCAAGTGTTTGACAAGATGATTCCTGTCAAAACAGTACACCCCTTCATCAAACGCTGCAATCCATATATGTCCGTCATGATCCTCCATGATTGTCCGGATATTATGCGGATTACCGGGAAATGGAATATGTTCTTTCTGAAAGCTGCCATTAACCTTTATAATTTCATTGTAGGCAAGTACATACTTTATGTTATTACGGGCACTAAAAACTCCTTTACTGTGGAGGCTACTATCAATTATTGTTATTCTGTTGCGACTGGCCTCCTGTTTAAACAATCCGGTGCTTGACCAGATAATCCAATTGTTATCAGCCGTTCTGCTCAAGTTGTGAATTCTAATCTGACTTATATCAGATCCAAGGTTTGGTAATGCCGAATGAATAGATGCCAGTATTATTTCTTTTCTTACAACATTATCATTGTCAAGCGAAAAAACCTCTCTCTGCCATGTGAAGAAGTATAATTTCTTATCAGGTCCATAAAAACAGTCAACAATAAAACCTTTTCCAAGAATACTTTTCAG
>CAZEYY010000202.1:0-4015 GCA_964516485.1 uncultured Rikenellaceae bacterium | reverse complement strand
ACATGATCGGCCTCACCCCAAATCCCTCTAATTGAACGGCCTCACCCCAAACCCCTCTCCCGGGGGGAGAGGGGCTTGTTTACGTACGCTAATTCAATTCTTCAGACGTCTCCCCTTCTCCCCGCGGGAGAAGGGGCCGGGGGATGAGGCCGTGCTCCTTCATGAGGCAGAGTTTTCTTCCATTCTTTAAGACCTAAAAATGACATAATAAAATATACGGCATACAGTGCTGTTGTAGGGTATAATCCCCTTGAAAGGAAAAGGATCATAGCAGCTGCATTCACTATCAGCCAAAGATACCAGTGCTCAATAAATTTCCGCGCCAGCATCCATGTGGCTATAATTGAAAGAGCTGTGATAAATGAATCCCACCCGGGTACAGGGGAATCTGTAATCTTGTCAAGAACAAGCCACATTGTGAAAAAGAGGAGGATAAATATCATTATAAGAAAAACTGATGTTTTCCTGTCAACCGTACCCACCCCCTCCCGATAGCTCCCGATAGCTAAGGGATCCTCCAGGGAGGGGAGCTCTTCATCAATTTGGTCATTTTGTACTGCGCCTTCCAGATATTTGTCACGTGCCTTGTTCGCAGCGACCTGCCCCCTGTACCCCGTGCCCTGTGCTCTGCGCCACGCTCCCTTTACCCACCAGTACCATCCTGCAATACTTATAATAAGGTAATAGACCTGCAGGCTCATGTCAGCATACAGTTTGCCTGTAAAGAAGACATAAATATATACTGCAGAAGTGGTTATCCCAACCGGCCAAAGCCAGATGTTCTGACGTATCTCGAGGAATACATAAACTATTCCGGCAACCACACCAAAAATTTCTATGTAATTATCTGATATCCAATTTATTACAAAAACCATACCTGTCTGTAAATCAAAATCTTACAAGGAATCTTGTGATAAAGCTGGTTCCTGCCTGCGGGAAATAGTAGGACCAGGTTTTTTCGATTCCGTTCTCGAACCAGTTGCCTCCATAGGCATTATTTTCATATCTTACATTAAAGATATTATTTACAAGCAATTGAAGTTCAACCCTGTCTGTATGCTTTATCGCCGGATTGAAATCAATCCTGACATTATTAACAAAATAGGGATCGATTATTCTTTCATTATTCATCGTATTATCAAAATATTGTTTTCCGACATATTTGCTGATGAGGTGCAGTTCAAGCTTTTTCAGGGGAGTTAAGGCCAGGTCGCTGCCTGCAATGACTGAAGGTGAATATGCTATATTAACAGTTCCCAGGTTCCGGTTTTTATATTCGGAGGACCAGTCAGTTGTATTATAATCTGTATAATATTCTACAAAGCCTGGTATCATGTTCCGGCTGAATGTGGCATTAACATTCCATTCAACTAACTTATGTAGTTTAACTGCTGCGATAAACTCCACTCCCATCCGGTAGCTTTTCTCAACATTAGTCATTATTGAATAACCCACATCGCTCAGCTGACCGGTAGGAACCAGCTGATCCTTGTAATACATGCCATAAAGGTTTACCGTAAGGGAACTTTTCTCCCTTCCCAGCCTGTATCCAAGCTCAGCATCATAAAGTGTTTCGGGTTTGGGTGTGGAGTTCCTGTCACCTGCAGCTTCCTTGAAATCAGATCGTGTTGGTTCCCTGTGTGCAACAGAGAATGACAACCAGGTATCCTGGTGTGCTGATATTGAATGAAATATGCCTGCCTTGGGATTGAAAAATCCGAAATCATGTTTCTGGGTAAGATCTTTGAAATCATCGTCAGGCCCAGTCATCCTGTAGTTTACGGAACGGTACTGAATATCTCCAAAAGCACTTGTTCTGTCTGATAATGAGTAATTTACTTTCCCATAAATGCTTATCTCCCCCTTTTTACCTTCATTGAAGTACCATTGATGGTCTTTCTGAGTCAGTCCGGCGTTTCTCATCCAGATGATACGGCCGAAGTGATCACCCATGAACATGTTGACAGCTCCGCCGACAACAGCTTCGATCCTGTTTTTCTGATATTTAAGGGAATAAACAAGTCCATAGAAACCATTTGACATCCATTTTCTCCTTATAAGGTCAGTTGATCCGTACAGCGAATCACCAGACTGAACGGGCGCAAGTCCATAGTCAGTATAAGGCTGTTCAGTCCGGTATTCTTCATAATATCCTTTACCCATTGTATAGTGGAAAGCTGTATTCAGGATAAGGTAATCCGAAAGTTTCCTGTTGTAAATCAACTGGATATGGTTCTGTACATAGTTATCGCTTTCATTGTCATAATATTTTAATGAACCATCATCAGCCATGTACTCGCCGGCAGGATTGTATCTCCGGTTTGTTTTAAGTGAATCGGCAGGAACACCCCACCAACCGATACCGGTATGCTCCTTTCCCAGGATCAGGTTCAGCCTGAGCATTGACTTTTCAGTTCTGTACATACCGCTCACAAAGGCTGAACGGTGGTCGGAGCCTGTACGGCTGACATAACCATCGCTAACAAGGTCTGACAGACGGACCTGCAGGGCAAAACGTTCATTAAGCAGACCTGTTCCGGCTGAGACTGTATTCTTAAAAGTATTGAAAGATCCTGCAGCAGAACTTATTTCGGCAAAGGGTTCAGTGCCCGGAGTTGCAGACTGAAGGCTTATTGTGGCTCCAAAAGCACCGGAACCGTTTGAAGAAGTTCCGGCTCCCCGCTGTATCTGTATATTATCGACTGAAGAAGCTATATCAGGAAGGTCGACCCAGAAGACCTGCTGCGATTCCGGATCATTTAGTGGTATGCCGTCGAGGGTGACATTTATCCTGTTACCGTCGGTTCCGCGTATCCTCATACCTGTGTATCCGATGCCGTTACCAGCTTCAGATGTCTCAACGAATGAAGGCGTAAGGCTCAATAGATAAGGCATATCACTCCCCGTATTCTGTTTCCTGAGCCGGTCAGGAGACACGGCTGCGTAGGCTACAGGTGATTGTTCGCCGGCCCGTGTTGCATTGACCGTAACCTCATCGGTAAGGTAAGCCTTTGGTGTAAGGCTTATCTCAAATACTTCATTGCCACCTGTTCCAATTTCCTTTGTTACTGTCTGATATCCTATAAAGGAACATTCGATCATGTAAAATCCTGCCCTTAGACCGGTAAGAGTGAAATTCCCGTTACTATCTGTGTGTGTTCCCAGGAAAGTATTTATCGCTGTAACAGTTGCTCCGCCGAGAGGCTTGCCTTTTTCATCAGTAACATGCCCTGTTATGACCTGATTGTCCCTTAATGCCTGAGCATTGGCAGTAAAGGTCATAAATATGAGCAAGCCCCCAATAAATGAAACTGAAAAAAATCTTCTCATCTGCGCAAATATTTTAGTTACCTCTGCAGATGAGGTTCTGATTAAAAAGCTGATTCAACTGATACTCTTTCTTCCCTCCGCCGGCATTATCCGGATCAGGTTTAAGGGTATGATCTCAGCCCGTAATATTAAGGCACCCCATCTGTTGATGTTACAAAGGTAAGTTGTTTTTGCTGAATTTTCAAGAAATAGTCTAATTTTGCGCCGTTTTGGCCTTTTTCCGGGCCAGCAGACAGTTTTTTTATTAAATTAGTGTTTCTTTTAAAATGATCTGGTATGGGAAAGCTTCTCGACAAGCTTAATTATAAGGGCCAGCCAAGGGTAGCATTACTGAATTCCGAAGAAAGCTTTGCCAGAATAATAAGTTCAGAGCTTGAAAATGTCATTATAGATAATGAAATAGATCCCCGTTGCCCATACAGTTTTATAATAGTATTTGTCAGAAGCATTGCAGATGTTGAAAGTTTTACTCCGCCGGTATTGCACAATCTTACTTCCGATGGGATTCTCTGGTTCTGTTATCCTAAAAAGACCTCGAGGCATTTCAAATCGGACCTGTCAAGGGATCATGGCTGGAAGGCTCTCAACGACTCGGGACTTTATGGAATTAGGATGGTTTCAATTGACGAAGACTGGTCGGCCATGCGGTTCCGCAATATAAAACACATAAAATCCACACGTAGCC
>CAZEYY010000201.1:0-4054 GCA_964516485.1 uncultured Rikenellaceae bacterium | reverse complement strand
AATTTACATAAAAAAGCCTTATTTTTGCGTTCCAAAATTGGAGACTCGATTTATATTTGGATTAATAATATTTTGGTTAGAGACATGTATTTAACGACAGAAAAGAAACAGGAGTTTTTCAAAACATTCGGAACGTCTGAAATCGATACCGGTACTGCAGAAGGGCAGATAGCTCTCTTTTCATACAGGATCAGTCATCTTACAGAGCATCTGAAAAAGAACAAGAAAGATTTCAGTACACAGCAGGCTCTCGTTAAGCTTGTTGGTAAAAGAAGAAGGCTTCTTGATTACCTGAAAGTGAAGGATATCGAGAGGTATCGCGAAATCATAAAAGCGTTGAAATTACGTAAATAAGAGAGGAAAGGCAATCAAAAGTTGCCTTTTTTCATATTGATTTACATTTCTGTAATTTCAAAAATCATTAATAAAAAAGCTAAATGTTTAAAGTAAAAGAGAAAATCATTGATCTCGGCGACGGGAGAACAATAACACTTGAAACAGGAAGACTCGCCAGGCAGGCTGACGGTGCTGTTCTGTTAAAAATGGGTAAAACAATGCTGCTTGCAACTGTTGTTGCAGCAAAAGATGCGAAAGAGGATACCGATTTCATGCCTCTTTCAGTTGAATACAAAGAAAAATATGCATCATCAGGAAGGTTTCCCGGCGGATTCCTAAAGCGTGAAGCCAGGCCTTCAGATTATGAGATACTTGTTTCAAGACTCGTAGACAGGGCTCTCAGACCACTTTTCCCAGATGATTTCCATGCAGATACCTTCGTAACAGTAAGTCTCGTTTCAGCCGACATGGATATAATTCCTGATGCGCTTGCAGGTCTTGCAGCATCAGCTGCACTTGCCGTTTCAGACATTCCTTTCAATGGTCCGATTTCTGAAGTAAGGGTGGCACGCATAGGAGGTAAATTCGTCATCAATCCCGCTGCAAGCCAGCTTAAGGAAGCAGATATCGACCTTATGGTTGGAGCAACCTATGAGAACATAATGATGGTTGAAGGGGAGATGAAGGAAGTTTCAGAGCAGGATATGATTGAAGCCCTTAAGGTTGCGCATGATGCAATTAAGGTAATGTGTAGAGCGCAGATTGAATTTGCTCAGGAGGTTGGTTCGACAGTTAAAAGAACATATTGCCATGAGGTTAATGATGAGGACCTCAGGAAAAAAATATGGGATGAAACATATAATAAATGTTATCAGGCTGCGAAATCATCAACAGCTGACAAGCATAAGCGCATTGAAGCTTTTGAAGCCATAATTACAGAATTTCTGGCTCAGTACACAGAGGAAAATCCTGTAAATGAGACTTTGGCCAAAAGGTATTACCATGATGTAATGAAGGAAGCTTCAAGAAGGCTGGTCCTTGATGACAATGTCCGTCTTGACGGAAGGAAACCTGATGAGATCAGGCAGATTGTCTGTGAGATTGATCCTCTTCCTGCTACCCATGGTTCTTCACTGTTTACCCGCGGCGAAACGCAGTCGCTTACAACAGTCACTCTCGGAACAAAGCTTGATGAGAAGATTATTGACGATGTATTGAATAAGGGATCAGAAAAATTCACCCTTCACTATAATTTCCCGCCTTTTGCTACAGGTGAGGCAAAACCTTATCGCGGAACAGGAAGAAGAGAGATAGGACACGGTAATCTTGCCCTTCGCGCTCTCAAGAATATGATGCCGGCTGATGAGGAAAATCCTTACGCCATAAGGGTGGTTTCAGATATTCTTGAATCAAACGGTTCATCATCAATGGCAACTGTATGTGCAGGAACACTTGCACTTATGGATGCAGGGGTGAAACTTAAAAAACCGGTTTCAGGAATTGCAATGGGACTGATAACTGACAAGAAAACAGGCAAGTATGCTGTTCTGTCGGATATACTTGGTGATGAGGATCATCTTGGAGACATGGACTTTAAGGTTACAGGTACCCGCGATGGTATAACTGCAACCCAGATGGATATCAAGATTGACGGACTTTCATTCGAGATACTGACGAAAGCTCTCAACCAGGCCAATGCAGGCAGGATGCATATCCTGAATATTATGAACCAGACTATTTCCGAGCCTCGTCCTGAGCTTAAGCCTCATGCCCCGAGAATAGAAATGCTGACAATCCCGAAAGAGATGATCGGTGCACTGATTGGTCCTGGTGGAAAAGTAATACAGGAGATACAGCGCGTTACAGGTGCTACAATTATTGTGGAAGAGATTGATGGTCATGGAGATGTAAATATCTTCGGCGAGAATGCTGAGGTTATTACAGCTGCTCTTGACTGGGTTAAGAAAATAGTGACAATACCTGAAGTAGGACAGATATATAAGGGAAAAGTGAAGACAATAGTTCAGTTCGGAGCCTTTGTTGAGATACTTCCCAATAAAGACGGGCTGCTTCATATCTCAGAGATAGACTGGAAAAAGACAGCCGCAGTTGAAGATGTTCTGAAAGAGGGACAGGAGGTTGAGGTTAAGATAATTGAGATTGATCAGAAGACCGGCAAGATAAAGCTATCACGCAAGGAACTTCTTCCGCGTCCTCCGAGGCAGGAACATGAAAAGAGACATCATGAGTCCGATCAGCATGAGAAAAGGCATCAGGATCATGCTCATCATGACAGGAAAGATCATAATCCCGGGCAGGAAAACTAACTCAGGTATTTTTCCCGGGCAGATAAAAGGATTTTGATTGAATTTATCCTGAAAAAGAGGTTGCATAAACCTCTTTTTTTATTGCCCTTTGCCATACTCTTGTTAAATTTGGTTCCTGAGGAAAAACTGATCGTTTTAATGGAAAGCAGATATAACTACGTTGTAATTGAGGGGAATATAGGTGCAGGTAAAACTACTCTGGCCAGGCATATTGCTGAAGATTTTAATGCCAGGCTGATACTGGAGCAGTTTTCAGACAATCCCTTCCTTCCCAAATTTTACGATGATCCGGTAAAATATTCCTTTCCGCTTGAGCTTTCCTTCCTGGCCAACAGGTACAAGCAGCTGAAGGACGAACTTGAGCCACAGGACCTGTTCAAGTCCTTCACGGTGGCTGATTACTACTTCATGAAATCACTTGTATTTGCAGCTTCCACACTTGAAGGCGATGAATACAATCTTTACAGGCAGATTTTTTATATAATATATGGTAGCCTTCCGAAACCCGATATTTATGTGTACCTGCATCTTTCACCTGAAAATCTGTTAAAAAACATTAAAAAACGGGGACGTGAATATGAGGCCGGAATAACAAAGGAATACCTTCAGTCGATACAGGAAAGTTATTTTGCCTTTTTCAGACAGAATCCTGAGAATAAATATCTTGTAATTGACATCAATAATATTGATTTTGTGAAAGATATAGAAGATTACAATAAGATTGTTGAGGCAATATTTGAGGGAGATTACCAGGCTGGTCTGAATACGGTGATATTATAATAAATTTTGAAAAATAGCTTCAAATATTCCATAATTATTTTAAATTTGCCGATATAATAGAATAATTATTATCTTGTTCATTATTACGTATATCTCAGAAATATAAAACAAATAACACTTTTAACTATGAAAAAAATCAGAAGCTTTTTTATCCTGGTCCTTGCCGCATCGCTTTTGGCAGGTTGTAGCGGCCTGAATAAAATGAAAAAGAATGCCAGTCAGATCAAGTATGATGTAACACCTAAGGTACTTGAGGCTCATGCTGGTATGGTTACAGTAACTATCAAGGGTACCTTCCCTTCAAGTTATTTTGACAAGAAAACCACTTTGACAGCAACACCTGTGCTCAAGTATTCAGGTGGTGAAATTGCTTTTGATAAAGTACAGGTTGTCCAGGGCGAGAGCGTACAGGCCAACAATAAAGTTATCAATTACACAGGTGGCGATTTTACTTATACAAGCGCAATTCCTTACAAGGAGGACATGAAGATTTCTGAGCTTGTACTGAAGGTAAAAGCACAGAGAGGAACAACAAGTCTTGACTTTGATCCTGTTAAACTTGCTGACGGAGTTATCGCAACATCAACACTTGTTCAGATTCACGGCAAACC
>CAZEYY010000200.1:0-4055 GCA_964516485.1 uncultured Rikenellaceae bacterium | reverse complement strand
CACGTCCTGCTCAACATCGAAGACGATGGAAAGGGCATTCCTGAGGACCGGCTGTATGCAACAATTTTTGAAGGCAGCCCCGGTGAAAATGTTCCCCGCGATGATGAGGCTTTCTCTTACTGGTCAAAATGCTTCACAAAACCTGAGGGAAGGATAATCGAAGGTTCAAAAAAGGATAATTTCTGGGAGATGGGTGAAACAGGTCCCTGCGGACCATGCTCTGAGATTCATGTCGACATAAGGGATGATGAAGAACGGAGGAAAATACCCGGAAAAGAGCTTGTCAACAAAGGACATCCACATGTAATTGAAGTGTGGAACCTCGTGTTTATTCAGTATAACAGGAAGGCTGACAATTCACTTGAACAACTGCCTGCGAGACACGTTGATACAGGAATGGGATTTGAAAGGCTCTGCATGATAGTTCAGGGCAAAAAGTCGAATTACGACACAGACATCTTCCAGTCTGTTATAAAGGAAATCTCAGCCATTACTGGAAAAATATACGGCAGTAATCCGAAATGGGATGTTGCAATGAGAGTCATTGCAGATCACCTCAGGGCTGTCTCATTCTCAATAGCTGACGGGCAGATACCATCAAACAACAAGGCAGGTTATGTAATCAGAAGAATCCTCAGAAGGGCAGTGAGATACGGCTACAACAACCTTGAAATGGAAGAACCATTCATTTACAGGCTTGTTGACGTGCTCGCTGACACAATGGGCAGGCATTATCCCGAACTTGTTTCCGGAAAAGAAAATATCAAAAAAATAATCCATGAGGAAGAAACCGCTTTCCTCAAAACTCTCGGAAAGGGACTTAAACTTATTGACAGGCTTGTTGCCGACCTTCAAAATGAAAATAAAAAAGTGATGCCGGGCAAGGCAGCCTTTGAACTTTATGACACCTTTGGCTTTCCTGTTGACCTCACTCACCTCATCCTCAGGGAACACAATATGGACCTTGACACAAAGGGATTTGAGGAGGAAATGAAACACCAGAAAGAACGGTCACGCGAAGATGCAGCTGTTGAAACTGCAGACTGGGTAACTGTCATGGAAACGGAAGGAACCATATTCACAGGTTATGACAGAACAGAGGATGATGTTCATATCACCAAATACAGAAAGGTAAAGGTAAAGGGCAAAGATACAGTTCAGGTTGTGCTTGACAGAACCCCCTTCTACGGTGAATCCGGAGGTCAGGCAGGCGATACAGGATTCCTTCAGTCGGAAAAAGAAAGGATAGCAGTTTATGATACCGTGAAGGAAAATAACCTTATAATACATCTGGTAAAAGCAGTTCCTGCTGATGTAACACTTAAATTCAGGGCTGTTGTTGACCTCGGAAAAAGGGAGATGACCGCCAACAACCATACCGCAACACATCTGCTTCACCAGGCGCTCAGAAAGGTCCTTGGAACTCATGTTGAACAGAAGGGATCACTTGTCTCCTCTGACAGGCTGCGTTTTGACTTCAGCCATTTCAGCAAACCTTCCGGGGAAGAGCTGCAAAGGGTTGAGGATCTTGTAAACAGCCTTATCCGTGAAAATAATTCAAGACAGGTTGCTGACGGCATTCCGATGGAAGAAGCCAGGGCAAAAGGCGCCATGGCCCTTTTCGGTGAGAAATATGGTGATAAGGTCAGGGTTGTTGAATTCGGCGATTCAGTGGAACTATGCGGAGGCACTCACGTAGAAGCAACAGGAAGGATAGGCTTTTTCAAGATAGTTTCAGAAAGCGCTGTAGCTGCCGGAATACGTAGAATTGAAGCAGTTACTGCACAAAAAGCGCTTGAATATGTAAATGAAAAGCTTTCACTTATTGATGATATTGCCGGACTTGTCAAAAGCACTGGAAACGTGAAGGATAGCGTTGAAAAGCTAATTGCAGAGAATGCTGCCCTCAGGAAAACAATTGAAAAATATGAGGCGAAAGCTGCTGGTGAAATAATAAAGGAACTCACAGAGAAGGCTGTCAAAGTGAACAATATCAACTTTATTTCAGGAAGAATTGATGTTGATTCAGCTGACACTCTCAAGAATATTGCCTTCAGCTTCAGAAAGAACTCTGAGAACTCGGTTGTTGTAATAGGCTCAGAATCTGCAGGGAAAGCAAACCTGGCCGTAATGGTCAGCGATAACCTTGTGAAGGACAGGAATTTAAATGCCGCATCAATAATCAGGGAGATTTCATCTGAAATCAATGGAGGCGGAGGCGGCCAGCCCTTCCTTGCTACAGCGGGAGGGAAAAATCCTGCAGGTATACAAAAGGCTATTGAAAAGGCTTATGTAATTATAAATAAATCATAAAAGCCTTATGTATACGTTCTTTTGGTATGCGTGACTCATGCTGTTTGGAAATGACTAAGTTAATTTTGTATTTTCGGTGCTTTATGAAAATAATGAGCAGACAGCTGAGTGTAATACTTGTCCTTATCTTCACCTTTTTATTGCCGGGACTTAATTCCTGTGTCGATATTTCATGCACTGACGAAACAACTGCTTTTGTTAAATTAGGATTTTACAGCGACAGTTCACGCAAACTTGCTGCACCTGATAGTCTTACTCTTTATGGTGAAGGTATAGCCGTAAAGGTTTATGACAAGGCTACAATAACACAGCCGGCTCTTATCCCACTTAACGATTCAGCTGATTATGCAAAATTCATAATAGAAATAAATGGTATCGCCGATACAATCGAATTCATTTACTGGAGCTATCCACACCTGATTTCAAAAGAATGCGGGTATTCAATATTCCATACCCTGGACACAGTAATATTTACAAAGAACAAAATTGTTTCACTTGCCAGGGTCAACCCTGATGTCACAACACAGAATGTCGAGAACCTACAGATATATTATTAGCATCACACTGCTCCTCAATAGCTTATGGCAACAGGCCGTGGCCCAGGATACAATCATGTTTCCAATGAAGGTGCGGCTGGGTTTTGAGCTGCTTGGTTCATCGAAATACTTCTACGAAAAGGAAAGGACAAATCTTGAGTTTACTGTCAGCGCGGACCTTAATGAAAGGGTTTCGGCTGTTCTTTCCCTGGGAAAAACAGATCACAGCTACAAGAGATATAGGGGCACAAACTTCCTACTGTACAATTACACAACTAATGGCACTTATTACAAGGCCGGACTTGATTTCAATCTTCTGAAAGCCGACAAGTCGCAGGGTAAATATTTTGTAGGCATGGGAATAAGATATGGCATGAGCCACTTTACATACGAAATACCGGAAATAACAACTGAAAACTACTGGGGGAAAACTGTAACGAAGGTACCTCTCACTGATGAATGGGCTCATTACATTGAGTTTACTCCCGGTGTCAGGGCTGAATTCATAAAGAATATAAGCATGGGCTGGACTGTCAGCCTCAGGAAGATGATAGATCCGGGAACAGGCAGGCATCAGAAACCTGTTTATCTGCCGGGTTTTGGCAATGGCTCAAAATCGTTCAGTCCGGGTGTTAATTACTATATTATCTGGAGCATTCCGTTCAGGACCAAACGTGTAATCATTCAGCCCGAGCCTGAGGAAGAAGAAGAGGATATGAATAATCCCAATCAGAATTCCGACATGAACAATAATGGCGGATTCAGGCAGCAAAGTGGAGCCTCAAGATTCTGATAATCAAATCTCAGCTGACTTTCTTCTGCTGAAAATAAACAGACCGGTAAATGTGATCAGACCATTCAGCAACAGAAGTTCAAATCCGAATTTATATCCGTTGAAAAGAACCTCTGAAAAAGTGCTCAGGATATAGCAGGCTACTGGTGAAAATACAGCTATATAAGGTGTGAACTTGTCCCGGACAACTCGTTTTGTAAACAAGCCGAAGGAATATAAGCCGAGAAGAGGTCCGTAAGTATAACCGGCAATAGTGAACAGCTTGTCAATCACAGCCTTGTCATCGAGCATTCCGAATATCAGTACGGCGATAAAAAATACAATTGCAATTGACAGGTGCACTATATAACGTATTCTTGTTTTAGCCTTCTCACTCAGGCCTTTCTTCTCATCGAGGCCCAGGAAGTCAATGC
>CAZEYY010000199.1:0-4083 GCA_964516485.1 uncultured Rikenellaceae bacterium | reverse complement strand
GACTTCCCCATGGTTACAATAAACGACATGGTTAATGCCCAGAAAAAACTTATTGACCACCTGGGGATCAAAAAACTGCTTTCTGTTGCAGGGGGATCAATGGGGGGGATGCAGGCTCTGCAGTGGACAATTTCCTACCCTGACATGGTTGAATCCTGCATAGGAATAGCGACATCAGCATCTCTTTCCGCCCAGGGTATAGCCCTTAACGAGGTGGGGCGACAGGCCATTTTTAATGATCCTAAATGGAACAGCGGGAACTATTATGAATCATCCATACCTAAAGCCGGACTTTCGCTTGCAAGGATGATCGGCCACATAACTTACCTCTCCGAAAAGCATATGCATGAAAAGTTCGGAAGGAAATTCCAGGATTCGGCAAACGCGGGTAATGACATGAACCCTGAATTCATGGTTGAGTCCTATCTCCGGCACCAGGGAGTAAAATTTGTTGAAAGATTTGACGCAAACTCCTACATATATATAACAAGGGCAATCGATCATTTTGATCTGAGAGCTGATTACGGCGGCAGCCTTACAGCTGCTTTTGAAAATGTAAGCGCCAATTATCTGATAATCAGTTTTACAACTGACTGGCTATACCCCACCAGCAATTCCAAGGAGATTGTAAGGGCACTCAGGGTTAACGGCAAGAATGTTAATTATACAGATATTGAAACCGATAACGGGCACGATGCCTTTCTTCTACCGAATGAGGTTCTTGAAAAGAATATAAAAAATTTTCTAAAAAGTGAATTAAAGAAGAGTGAGCTATAAATGGACGAATTTAAAATAGGTTATGACCTTGTAATTGACGAAATCCCAGAAGGTGCAAGAGTACTTGACCTTGGATGCGGTGACGGCACGCTGCTTAAACTCCTTCATGAACAGAAAAAAGTCAGCGGTTTCGGCGTTGAGATATCTGAAGAGGGTGTCAGCCAGTGCGTTGAAAAAGGGGTGTATTGCTACCAGGCCGACATTGACGAAGGGCTGAGCGACTACAGGGATAACTCATTCGATTACGTTATACTTAACCAGACAATACAGAACACAAAACGCCCGGATTATGTAATAAAAGAGGTACTACGTATAGGGAAAAAAGCTATTGTTAGTTTTCCAAACTTTGGATATTACAGGACAAGATCTTACCTGATGTTCAAGGGAACTATGCCTGTGAGCAATCTGCTCCCGTACCAGTGGTATGATTCACCGAACATTCACCTCCTCACAATCAAGGATATGATTCGCATGGCCCGTGATTTTTCTTTCAGAATTGTTTCAGAGAAGCACTTCTCCGTAAAAGGTATTGATAAATCCGGTGTTGTTACAATTGCCCCTAACCTCCTTGCGGAATACGGATTCTTCGTTATCAGTTCAATTGAAAGTTGACATTCTCTAAGAATTATATTTCTTTAAGTAAAAGTTAATTTTAACAATTATTTTAATAAAACCTGTCATTGCGAACATAGTGAAGCAATCTGTTTATAATAAAATTTGTTTTGCCATAATAAATTGAGTATCTCCGAAATAGATTGCTTCGTCGTTGTCACTCCTCGCGAGGACAAAAACTTTATTTATTAATAACTTACGATCTATTTGAAGGAGACTCAAAATGGAAGAGAAGAAAAGTTCAGAAGAAATAATTAAAATGCATGTAATATTCGCAATGACTGCGGGAGCAATACCGATTCCCGTGGCTGACCTTGTAGCAGTGTCAGCAATTCAGTACGATATGATCAGGCAGCTTGCTGATTTCCATGGCGCTGACTACGATTCAAACAAAGGGAAGACCCTTGCATCATCGATGATGGGGGCTGCTGTGGCCCGCATAGGTTCAAGTATAATTAAGGCAATTCCAGGTGTGGGGACTCTGCTCGGAATTGGATCACAGGTTATTACTTCAGGTGCAACAACCTACGCAATGGGAAAAATTCTCGACTCGCACTTTTCAGGTAAAGGTACAATTGACAGCTTCAACCTGGATTCAGTTAAAGCGGAGTACAACGATCTCCTGAATAAAGGAAAAGAATACGCGAAAAACCTGAAGCTGAATTTAAAGAAAGAGGATGTATTCGTTACAATCGAAAAGCTGAGCCAGCTTAAGGCAAGTGGCGCGATCTCTGAGGAGGAATTCCAGAAGACAAAAGAAAAACTCCTCGCCAGGATAAGCTGAGTTTTTTCTGTGAAGGATTACTGAAAATCAGTAATCCTTCAGTGTTTCCTGAATACCTTTATGTATCTCATACCAGAACTCAAGTGCAGCTTCATGCTTGTCTTTTTCAAATTCTGTAATCCATTTTTCCAGTTCAGGGTTTTTATCTCCGTCAATATCCCTCTTCCTGACAAGGAACCTGTAGACAAAATCGATGTTCCTTTCGCTCTCCCAGAAAACAGATGAGTTCCGGCTATTAATCCTTGCCGCAGCGCGTGATATCTTCTGGATGTATTCATCCTGCAGCCCGAATAGCGATCCCATGACCTCCGGAATCATCTCCTCAGCCCATTTCCTGTGGAACCTGCATGTTCCCATGTTGTCAAGGATAAGCTCCTTCTTGAACCTGTCAGCATCCTGTCTACCCAGCTCCCTTGGAGGGTAGAACTCCTCACCATAATGCATAAAATATTTACCCATAATTGCCATTGGGGAAAGGACTCCCGGTGTCCAGTACTGGTTCGGCACCATCCACCCGTTCCTTGCGAAACCGTTGGTCACAAACCTGTTCATTATTTCAGGGCTTTTTGCTCCGGCAAGCCTCCGCGCAAGTTTCCTTGCCCCGGCCTGCATATCCATTACTCCCCTTTTATGTATAATCGAATCTAGTATCTCACACCCTATATCCGCGTTATTCATGGAGTCGGCTACCACGTCAAAATTGTCCGGATCAAAATTAGGTTTCATTTCAGGTATACCGAGATCTTCACAGGTAACTAATCCGTCAGCAAGACAGTCAAGCATCCAGGCAACAACACCACCAGCTGAGATTGCATCAAATCCGTACATATCACAGTGGTGATTCAGTTTCTCTGCTGCCCTCTGATCAAATATTCCTGAAAGGGGCCCCATGGTCTGATATGGTTCATAATCCTTCTTGTATTTATCATTCATTTTTTTGCATACGGCTACACATGGTTCGCCGCATGTGGTCTGCTTCTGGGGCTTGATTGTCTCTTCATTAAACTGCTTCAGATAATGGTTCCGCACAAACTTCTCGTGGACCTCGAGGCGCTTCTCTTCACTCCAGTATATGCTCCTGTAATTGAAAGAGATCATCCTTCCGCCAAGTGTGGCATAGTTTACGCCGAAAGTCCCCCCTGTATCCATGTTAGGCTCAAACCTGTATTTAGCAGTTGCCTCCAGATCCTTGGCTGCCAGTTTCTTATTATATTTGTCAACAAACCACTGGTCAGCAACTTTCCTGTCTCTGAAGTCATCATCAATGAAGGTACCGCCATATATAACAGAAACTATTCCGTGCTCCTGCAGCATTTTTGATCCGAACCCTCCCCGGCCGGCCCATGTATCAACATAGGTTACCACACCTTTCTTTATAGGCATTGATGCTATTGCCCCTATGCCTGTAACAGCAGATGCAGGCCCGGTTACCAGTATCCGCGGATCATTGTCGTAAAGTTTTCCGAACCTTTCATAAGTATAATCAGTGAGAGAGTATATCCCTTTACGCCCGGACTTCCAGATTTCTCCGATATCAACCGGATGAACAGCCACCTGTACCTCTTCACCATGCACCCTGTTGAGATATAAAATTGCAGGCATCGGAGATTTACTTGTAATTGCAAGCATATCAATACCAAGGTTATTGAAAACAAGTCCCGCTCCACCCATTGTTGAAATATAAAAGCCTGCCCAGCCAGGGGAAAAACCTGTGACTATAAGCCTGTTTGAACCGGGAAAAATCGAACCCGCAAGCAGGCCTGTCCCTATATTAAGGCTGTCATATCGTCGTGAAAGATGGAGTCCCAGATCAACGGGCCCGAAAAAATCACCGACCTTGTAACGGTTAACTCTGTAAAATCCGCTGCTTACATCAACTACCAGTGTTTTCAGATATGTATTCATAAGAA
>CAZEYY010000198.1:0-4247 GCA_964516485.1 uncultured Rikenellaceae bacterium | reverse complement strand
ATGACCGGATTATGGTCTGAGTTCTCAAAACCCAGATGATTGCATTTTACAGAAACTGATTCAAGGTTCGGTGAGATAAGGAAGATGTCACAAACGCTTGTGGGGGTTGAAGCAGGGTCGTATGCTGCAGTGAGGGTCCTGACTGTTGGTGTTGAGGGATCATAAATCCAAAGCCATTCTGCAGGCATGTAATCCGATTCAATTCCCGTGAGGTTGAAATTTCCATATTTTCCTGTAAAAACCTTGTTTGCTGAAAATTCAGGTTTGAAATCCGGGGGATACTGGTTCCAGTCGCCTCCGATAATTACATAATTGCCTGAATTATATTCATTCATTACAAACTCCTTAAGTCTTTCCATCTGAGCCTTTCGGATATTTCCTCCCTCATCAAATGCTTCGTTATGTGTGTTGATCAATACAAGTTCCTTACCGTTCTCAATCCTGTATCTGCTGACCATAAAGCATCTGTCGAGATAGAACAGCTGAGTCGGGAAACCGAAATCCCCGGGCAATGAATATCTTGTTGAAGAAACAGGAGTGTAAGAGGAATATGTTGCTATCCCTGACTCGACCTTTCCCATGGGTTCTGAGGGTGGGACAGGAACGAAAAAGACATCGTAGTTTGTTGCAAAGAAGGGATTGTAGCCGGGTAGTTTTTCTGACAGTTCCTGATATTGATCGGTTTTGTAACTTCTTTTGCTGTTCCTGTCGATCTCCTGAATGAGTATGAAGTCAACAGTATCGTTATCAATCAGAAAATCCTTAATCGCTGAATTATTTTCCCGGAATTTGTCCTCAGGTGTTATGACCTTGGTTCCGCCGTCCTTGAAAAAATCCATTCCCTTGTCCAGTCCTGCATAACCTACATTCCAGGTTAAAAAACTGTAAACAGAAGAGTCTTTTAATACCGAAGGATTTTCCGGCCGGGCAATCAACTCCTTTTCATCAGGTTTATAGTCCGAGACTATTGCATAAAGAATCAGCCCGACAAAACCAAGAACCATAAGTAATATAATACTCAGAATGATCTTGAGAATTTTTTTCATTTTTTTCATATTTCACCTCCCGGTTAAATATCAAATTTACGCAATCAATGACGGGAAATCAAGTCTTTCTCGCAATCAAAATCTGTTATTGGTTATTAATTGCTTAATTTTGAATCCTTTTTGAAGGGAAGTTTTACATTGGCAATTATTTACATTAATGATAACAGTATCAAATCTAAGTATTCAGTTCGGGAAGCGCATTTTATTTCAGGATGTAAATCAGATATTTACCGCAGGCAATTGCTACGGGATAATCGGAGCAAACGGTTCCGGGAAATCGACCTTCCTGAAGATGCTTTACGGGGATGTTGAGTCACGTACAGGGTCAGTGACTTTCGGTCCGGGCGAGAGAGTCTCCGTATTAAAGCAGGATCACTTTGAATTCGATGAATTCACCGTACTCGACACTGTAAAGATGGGGCATTCAACTTTATGGGACATAGCCAGAGAGAAGGAAAAGCTTTATCAGAAACCCGATTTCTCCGAGAAGGACGGAATGAAGGCCTCTGAGCTCGAAGAAAAATTCAATGAGCTTGACGGCTGGAACGCCGACAGCAATGCAGCAAGCCTGCTGAGCGGGCTCGGGATAAAGGAGGAAAATCATTACAAGCTGCTTAAAGAGCTTTCAGGAAAAGAAAAAGTCAAGGTGCTTCTCGCTCAGGCATTGTTCGGGAAACCTGATAATCTCCTTCTCGATGAGCCTACAAATGACCTTGACCTTGAGACCGTAAACTGGCTGGAGAACTATCTCTCGGAATTTGAAAATACTGTACTCGTTGTGTCGCACGACAGGCATTTCCTGGATGCTATCTGCACACATATAATTGATATTGATTTCAGCAGGGTACAGCAGTTTTCAGGGAATTACAGCTTCTGGTACGAATCGAGTCAGCTTGCTTTGAGGCAGCAGCTGGCACAGAATAAAAAAGCAGAGGAGAAAAAGAAGGAATTGCAGGAATTCATTGCACGCTTCAGGGCTAATGTAAAGAAATCCAAGCAAACTACAAGCCGGAAGAAGATGATCGAGAAACTGAATATCGAGGAAATCAAACCTTCTACACGAAGATATCCCGGAATTATCTTCACTCCGGGACGGGAACCCGGGAATAAAGTACTTTCAGTAAAAGGGCTTTCAGGAGTCTTTGAAGGAATTACATTGTTCAAGGATCTTACTTTCACAGTCAATAAAAATGACAAGATCGCATTTCTTTCAAGGGATACACGTGCAATAACAGTTCTTTTTGAGCTCCTGAAAGGGCATGATAAGCCTCATAAAGGTTCTTTTGAATGGGGTCAGACAATTGTAAAGGCATATCTGCCCCTTGAGAATGAAAAGTTCTTTGAAAAAGATATTACACTTGTTGACTGGCTGGCACAATATTCCGAAGACACAAGCGAGATGTTCCTTCGCGGATTCCTCGGGAAAATGCTCTTTTCAGGTGAAGAGATATATAAAAAGGTTAATGTGCTTTCGGGAGGTGAAAGGGTCCGCTGCATGATTGCAAGAATGATGGTCCGCAATGCAAATGTAATGATCCTTGACAGTCCGACGAATCACCTCGACCTTGAATCAATCCAGTCTTTCAACAATACCCTTATTAAATTTCCAGGATGCCTCCTTATGTCATCGCACGATCATGAGTTCATACAGACAGTTTGCAACAGGATAATCGAGATTGGTCCGAAAGGAATGATCGACAAGGAGATGCAGTATGATGACTATATCTCCGACGAGAATCTTATGAAAAGGAGGGAGAGTTTATATTGATCCCAAGGGTAATTCATATTGAATCACTCGTGAGGTACCATTGTCACAACCGTTCAAATTCCCTGTTCATGTTCACTGTCTGCTGTTCATTGCAGACAAATGGGATTTCTGCGATTTTTGCATACTGAAAGTCACATGGGTTATACCGTGAAACGACAAAAAGCAATGCAGAATGAATCATTTATGGCAGGGCTCAGAACCGAAGTATGTTCAATCTTTTAAACATCTGACAGATAAACCTTTTCTGAGGTTACCTTCATCCTCCCTTTCAAAGTTGGCATTTGTGGACTGAATTCCACGGCTGTATGCCGAAAGGTTACTGTTAAATCCATATGAACTTGTCCACCAGGAACCGTAAGAATTAATCAAACCAAAAATCCCATCACCTCCGAAGCGTATTCCGGCTGCCAAAGCTGAAAAGCCTGAAGCATTTCTCATAATAGAATAGTCCGGATTGCCTGGGGATCCGGTAAAAATGGATTCTGTCCAGCTTACCGTTGAAGCAAGGGATTTTGCTATTTTGTTAAAATCAACTGTCCCATCGTAATTAAAATTATTGTTTACCAGGTAGTTCTCCAGCAAGGTCCATTCCGTGTCAGAAGGTACATGCCAGCCCGATGGACACAAAATGCCAGTATTTACAACATACCAGTTATATAATGCTCCATATGAATTTCCAAAATTAACCTGATCATTTTGATACCAGCTCATTCCGGGAGTTGACAAATTCCGCCATTGTTCTCCATCATTAACAATAGGAATGTCTGTACCATCATTATATTTGGTTGTTTTAAGATTCTCTGCCATCCATTCCTGAGATCCAATAATAACAGTGTAATAAGTGTTCCCATCAGAATCAGTAACTGAACCGGAATATGTTTTAACAACTAACTCATTTCCATATCCAGTTCCCGCACTGTTGATGCCGTATGATCTTACAAAATAGGTTGTGTTAGGATGAAGTTGGTCAAGTTTGACTGCAAATGTATCAGGTTGATTATCAGCACTTGATTTATTGTTTTCGGTTGTCGGGTTATTTGATGTATTCCAACATATCCCTTTTGAAATTATTTGTGATCCGCCTTTATCCAGAATAACTCCTCCACATTCGGCCGAGGTTAGTGTGATATCAATTACTGCAGTGGTTTCCAAAGCAGGAGGCACCGGGTCTTCACCACAGGAAAAGAGCATGGACGTAATAATCAGAAAGACTGAAGAGTGAAGAACTTTTCTCATAATTGATGCGAGTTGGATGTTGAAAAGTAATTGGTGAAAATACTTCAACTATTCTTTCAGTAAAGTGCTAAAATATTGAAATATTTCTTGCATACTCAAGAAACTGCAAAATTCCATTTTATAACGGGAGTCGTCAAGTCACTATTATAATGCAATCAGACTTATTGGTTCTACTGGAGAGCCGTTGTTTAAGAGCC
>CAZEYY010000197.1:0-4345 GCA_964516485.1 uncultured Rikenellaceae bacterium | reverse complement strand
ATATAACATCATACAGAGCCATGAAGTGGCTTAACAGTTTATAACCCAGGTCAAACCGGAGGTTACCGAAAACAAACTCATCCCTATTGCCCTGAAAGGGCTAAATAGTATCTGACAAATATGAAAATCAGAAATATTACTAAGCTATCTGTAATATCGATATATCACCGATATATATTATTTTTATACAACATTTAAGAAGCTTCGTTTTTCCCGGATTACAGGTTATGAAAAAAAACCTACTATACCTGTTGATACTTATCACAAGTATTATAAGTTGCAGAAACACAGAACCTGTGCAAGTATATATCTCTGGTTCAGAAGGACATAAGAGCTATCGTATCCCTGCGATCATTTCTCTTCCTGATGGCACCATCCTTGCCTTTGCCGAGGGACGAGTCAATGGAAGCGATGATTTCGGAGATGTTAATATTGTTCTGATACGCAGTACTGACATGGGTAGAACCTGGAGCCCGATAAGCACTGTTGTCGATTATGACTCCCTTCAGGCAGGGAATCCTGCACCTGTTGCCGATCTTACTGATCACCAACACCCTGATGGCAGGATCTTCCTCTTTTATAACACCGGTAATAATCATGAAAGTGATGTCAGAAAGGGAAATGGCATAAGGGAAGTGTGGTATAAGACATCATCAGACAAAGGCATCACATGGTCTGATCCGGTAAATATTACAACTCAGGTACATAGACCAAAGAACCCCGGATTCAATCCTGCATATAACTTTCCGGAAGACTGGCGCGCATTTGCCAATACCCCCGGCCATGCAATGCAGATAAGCGATGGAAAATATAAAGGCAGGATAATTGTACCCGTTAACCACACACAGGGTGATCCCCTGCCAGGATGGGAAGACTGTTTCGCACATGTATTCTTCAGCGATGATCATGGCCTCACATTCAGATCAGGCAGCAACATACCAGTACCAGGCAGCAACGAGGCGACAGCTGCTGAACTATCGGGAAACAGGCTTATGCTGAATGCCCGTAATCAGAAAGGCAATATAAAAACAAGAATAACTGCAATAAGTGAAGACGGTGGTGAAACCTGGGCTACAGCAAAATATGAAAATCAATTACCTGACCCGGTTTGCGAGGGAAGCATTCTGACTGCAGGCAGGTATAACAAAAGGAATATTCTGGCTTTCTGTAATCCTGCAGATACTTCCGACAGGAACAATCTTACTCTGAGACTGAGCTATGACGACGGAGAAACATGGAAACATTCAATAGTGATTGACAGGTCGGATGATGAGAAAGAAAAAAGGAATTTCACCGCCTATTCCGATATTGTGGCTTTATCCTCAGGCAGGATAGGCATTCTGTATGAAAGGAACAACTATTCGGAAATAGTTTTTAAAACCGTTAAACCAAAATCAAAATATTAACACCTGATAATCACCTACATACTAAATAATTACAATTCAATACTTATAAAAATGAAAACCAGGATCTTAACACTACTTACTGTTATTTTTTTCACAATAAACTCCAGCGGGCAAATCAGACTGCCATCTGTGATTGGTGACAATATGGTGCTTCAGCAAAACAGTGAAGTATCGGTATGGGGCTGGGGAGAACCCGGAAATGAAATAAAAGTGACAGGAAGCTGGAACAATGATACTGTGAAAGCAAAGGCTGATAATCATTCCTTCTGGAGTGTAAAGCTGAAAACTCCCTCTGCCGGTGGACCATATACAATAAACCTGAAAAGCGGAGGTGAGCTTACACTTAAAAATATAATGATAGGAGAAGTATGGATCTGCTCAGGCCAGTCGAATATGGAATGGAGTGCAAGGCATAACCTGATGAATGCTGAGGAAGAAATAAAAAATGCAAATTATCCTGATATCAGATTATTTCATGTCAAGAAACTTGCCAGCAACACCCCCCAGGAAAACTGTTTTGCCAGGTGGGAAGAATGTACTCCTGAGTCGATGAGTACATTCAGCTCTGTAGGCTATTTCTTCGCAAGGAATCTTAATCAGAAACTGAATATCCCGATAGGAATCATTGAAGTTGCATGGGGAGGAACGCCTGCTGAGGTCTGGATCAGAGAAGATCTTGTTAATGCCGATCCTCTCCTAAAATCATGTGCCGGCAGGCTTACAAAATACGACTGGTGGCCGAATGAACCTGGTGTTACATATAACTCAATGATTGCGCCAATTATTCCATTTAACATAGCCGGAGCAATATGGTACCAGGGCGAAGGCAATGCAGTTACTCCTGAAAGCTACAGGAAGCTCATGGGAACACTGATTCAGAACTGGAGAGCTGATTTTGGCAAAGATTTTCCATTCTATTTTGTACAGATCGCCCCCTTTGCTTATGGAAATGAATCGAAAGCGCCAATAATACGCGAAATGCAGATGCAGACAGCGGGTGACATTCAAAAAACAGGAATGGTAGTGGTATCTGACCTCGTTGATGATATAAAAAACATCCATCCGGCAAATAAGCAGGATGTTGGCCGAAGGCTTGCAAACTGGGCGCTTGGAGAAAACTATGGCATGCAGGTACAGACATACAAACATCCGGAGTACGAAGCTATGAAGATTGAAAAGTCAAAGGTGAGGATAACTTTCAGGAACGTACCCGGTAGTCTTATTGCCAGAGGTGAGAAAATTAACTGCTTTGAAATTGCCGGAGCCGACAAAAAATTTGTACCGGCCACTGTGAAAATTGATGGTAAAACAGTAATAGTATCTGCAAAGGATGTAAAGATTCCAGAAGCTGTAAGGTTCTCATTTTCAAATGACGCCATAGGAAACCTATTCAGCAGCGAGGGATTGCCGGTGGCTCCTTTCAGAACTGATAAATGGGAGTATTAAAAATGAAAAAAACTTATTTGTTAGCATTTATTTTAATAATTGCCTGTACCAAAAACGATACCGAATCAAAACCGGAATACACAGGAATAATTGAGGGATTTTTAAATAAAGATCCTCAAATAGTAGTCGAACCTATTCAAAGTGACAACCAAAGTTATTATAGCACCAACAGCACTAAGAGAGGCTATATTTTTAAACCATCTGTTGATATTGAAATGACAGCTATTGGTGGACGAATGGCAAAAACAGGGGAATATGAAATTGAGCTTTTCGAGTTAGGTGATCAGCCTTATTCATGGATATACCAGAATGACACGCCTATATTGAAAAAGAAAGTCAAGATAACTAACACCACAGCATTTCAATTCACTGAATTGGATAATAAATTATTACTCAATGCCAATAAACGTTACATCTTAAGATATTTTGACGAAAGTCATGCTTCTGTATATGATGTCGTACTCCCAAATCGTTATCAAGATGAAAATTATCTATTTCATCCGCAGAAAATATCAGATATTGAACTGGAAGCTATGTATTTTGCCTATTATAGAAAACAAGGTGAAAATTATGTTTATGCAACTGACGGAACATCCAAAAGCAGTATCCTTTTTTTGAGGGGAATCCCGGATTTTACTTATGTTGTTAAAGAATAACTATACACCTTATATTTTTGAGATGGAATTTCCGGATATGAGGATCTTACTATGGAGTAGTATTGCTAAATTTACTTTACCAAATCTTGTGTGAAATAATTAACAGAAGAGCAATAACAAACAACACATGTATGCTATATAGGACTGGTTTTCAGAAAATTCTGATTTTAATTACAGGATTACTTCTTACAATAAGCTGCAGTGACGATCCTGTCACTTTCACTGCTATTGACCGTGAACCAGTTATTGAACCAGACTATTCAGATGTCACCATACCAAAAAATATTGCACCACTGAATTTCAGGATAAGTGAAAAGGGAAGATTATTCCACATATCAGCCATATCCTCAAACGGATTTAAACTATCAATGAAATCTGAAAGTGGTATAATAAATTTCCCGTTAAACTCCTGGAAGAAACTTCTGAACTTAAACCCTGAAGGAAAGATTACTATTGAAGTAATTTCCGATAATGAAGAGGGAAGCAGAATTAAATACAAACCCTTTAATCTGAATATTGCAAACAGCACTATAGATCCCTACCTGTGCTACAGGCTTCTGTTTCCAGGCTATGAAGCGTACTCGGAACTGAAGATCATACAACGATGTACTGAAAATTTCAGCGAAAGTTCACTTGTTGAAAATCAGCTTCTTCAGACGAACTGCATTAATTGTCACACTTTCTGCATGAATAATCCTGATAATTATCTTATTCACGTAAGGGGTTCAGTAGGAGGCACTTACTTTTCAGAGAAAGGCAAAATTGTGAAGCATGATCTTAAAGCAGCCGAAATGAAATACGGAGCTGTATATCCTGCATGGCACCCTGACGGAAAAC
>CAZEYY010000196.1:1463-4346 GCA_964516485.1 uncultured Rikenellaceae bacterium | reverse complement strand
TGATGAGCGGTTATATAAAACTTAATAATGTGAAATATAACCTGTCAGCAAACCTGGGAGTTGGTTTCCACCAGGCTGCAGGTCTTGACTGGCTGGTGTCAAAAAGGATTATGCTCAGTGGCAGGGCAGGGTATCGCTTTCTCAAAACAAAGGAATCACATGAAAATGACAGAAGCTCAACCGGATATTCTTCTTTTCATGTCGGGCCGGGTGCCGCAGGAGATCTTCTTAAGGTTAAATGGAACGGAGCTTTTTACAGTATCGGATTGAGTTATTCTTTCTATACTAAAATGATGAAGTGACAAAGTTTATTTTCAGAAAGTTATTCCAATTCCAAGCCCGTTTTCCTGCAATCCGATGTTGAAGTTGTATGAAACAGGTTTGCCTAATGATGAGTTATAAAGTTCAACAGCCTTCCTGATATTTTTCTTTCCTGATGAGGACAGAATAATTGCAGTGATTATAAAGGCTCCGTCGATTGATAAAGCTATTGTTCCTGTCTTGATCCTGTCATCATGGTTTTCCATTTTGTTCATTTTTGACGAGGCTGCAAAGCTTGTAACCATTACGCCAAGAGCACATGCAGTACTCAGATCTGCCATTGTTTTTCCCGATTCGTATAACCTTATTGCTTCCGGATTATCTTCCATTATTGTTTTTATGCTCCTTGCATTCTGCTTTATGTCATTCAGGTAAACATATCTTTTCTTTACAACGAGCTGATCGCTTGAATTCATTACCTGGTGTTCCTGCTCCTGTTCCTTCACAGCCGGTTTTTCAGTGTCGCTTTTCTGTACCGGCTTTGATCCTTTCCTGTAAGTTAACGATTCAACCTTGTCTTTTGCAATTGTATACACCGGTCCGGACTGGTTCTCAAATTCCCGGTACCTGATAATGTCATTATTCTCTTCAACAACAGAAACCCTGATTTCCCTGCCGCTTTTCAGCCGGAGAATGTCCTGTGCATTTACTTGCTGGAACATGCCGGTTAAAATTATTGTTAAAGCAAATGGCAGAATGATACTTTTAAATCCCGAAGTAATACTCATGGCATATGTGTTTTTAAAGTGATTACTGCTTGTAAAACAGAAAACTCAGGAATCAGTCCGGATGTTTAAGTTATCCCCGTTCCTGTACGTGATTCCTTTCATAAATATATAATAAGTTATTCTTATTTCAATCCCGGTTGCTAAATTTTAAAAAACTGATATTTGACACAGTTTTTTTCGAAGATGTTTTTTCAGTTATTTTTAATTTTTATATTTATGCTTTCCTAATCTAGGTATTTTAAAAAACTGATAATCTGAATTATTATGAAGAATCATGCTTTCAGGAAACTCGCAATTACAGCATCTGCAGCTTTTATTGCAATTACTCTTAACGCCCAGACAAGGGATGATGTAGTTAAGGCATATAATGAAGGGGCAAAAGCTTCACAGACAGATGTAAAGGCAGCAATTGCATCATTTGAATCAGCTATTCAGCTGGCAGAAAAAGTAGGTGAATCGGCTAATGATATGAAACAGAAGGCAACCCAGGTATTGCCAGGGCTCTATTTCAAAGTTGCCTATGCTTCATTGAATGAGAAAAAACCTGCATCTGAGATTATTCAGAACGCAAAGACTGCTCTGGCAGTTGCTGAAAAGTATGGTAACGAGTCAAATAAAGGTAATTCACTCAAGGTCCTGACACAGGGTTATAACCTTAAAGCAGGAGAATACTTCACCAAAAGCGATTATGACAATGCACTGTTGACCTATGACAGCCTCCTTGCTGTCAACCCGGGTTTTGTAAATGCCCTGTTCAACAAGGCATCAATTTATATGAAGCAAAGTAATTCAGCAGCTGCGGAAGAAGCAATGGATGCTTATCTTGGAAAGCTGAAACCCGGTGCTGATGATGCTAAAATAAAACAGGCTTCAACTTCTGCACTTGAATATTTCCGCGCTTCAGGATCAAAGGCTTCACAGGCAGAGAAACTTGATGATGCTCTCGCTCTTCTGAACAAGGCAGCTAAATATGGTGAAGACAAGGATCTGTATTATTATTTTGCTGATGTGTACAACAAGCAGAAAAACTTTGACAGCGGCCTTGAAGCAGCTCAGAAAGGTCTTGCCCTTGAAACCGGTGCCGATGATGCAAAAGCAAAATTCTATTTCCAGATAGGTCTGGCGCAGGAGGGAAAGGGTCAGAAAGCTGAGGCTTGCGCCTCCTTCAAAAGTGCACTATTCGGACCGTTTGCTGAACCTTCAAAAGCAAAACGCATAAATCTTAAGTGTCAGTAGGCAGCTAATAATCAGTATCTTGGCTTAAGGGCTGATTAGTTTTTTACAAAAAAGCTTGCAGGGTAATAAATTATATTGTAACTTTGTAATTCAAAGTACTTTTAATTATGGAGAAAAATTCTACGTCAGCAGAGGAACTAAAAACAATAAGGACAATAATGGAGGAGTCTACAAGATTCCTGTCATTAAGCGGACTTGCGGGAGTATTCATGGGATTTGCAGCGATACTGGGTGCGGTGCTTGTTAACATAATTGTTCTGGAAAATGGCAGTTTAAGGCTTGATGCATATTTCTCATATCTTGCCATAAGCGAGGTTAACAGAATTCCATGGGGCATTATATCCATCGCCCTGGCAGTGCTACTGTTTTCAGCTGCAGTTGCATTTTATTTTTCTCACCGGAATGCGGCAAAGTCGGGCAGAAGCATAATGACACCTGTTGCAAAACGTCTTCTGATAAACCTCCTTATACCCCTTGTAACAGGTGGTATTTTTTCCTTTATTCTCATGTTCCAGGATCTGTACCAGCTTATTGTACCGGTTTTACTCATCTTTTATGGTCTTGGTCTTGTAAATGCAGGCAAGTTTACTTATAGTGA
>CAZEYY010000196.1:0-1363 GCA_964516485.1 uncultured Rikenellaceae bacterium | reverse complement strand
AATAAAAAGGCATTCAGGACAGCTTTTTATGAGGTCTTTCCTGAAATTGGCAATACTGAAACAGCAAGAGTCTGGAAAGCCAGGCTGGAGTATGAATCCGGGGCTGACATTCTTAAGACCTTCCCACTTTCTGAGTTGTTAACTGTAATTGCAGTATGTTTTATCCCGGCATTTCTTATAAAGATTCCGGCAATATTTCCCTCACTTGTTTCAGAAGAGATTTTCCTCCAGAGGAATATTTCATTGATTGTTTTCCTAGGACTCGCTGTTTATACAATGTGGAGGAACGGGATTACTGATCTGAACAAAATAATACTAACAGGTGTGGCCTTCCTTATACCTGCCGTATATATAAATCTTCTTCCCGGCGGAGATCCTGGCGATTCGATGATCCTTGCCTTTATTCACCTGCCGGTTCTGATGCTTTATTTATTCGGGTTTATTTTTGCGAACTATGATTACAGGAATACTGAAATCCGGATAGAATTTATACGGCATACGGCTGAGCTTGTGATTGTTTTTGGCCTTATTGCAATTGCAGGCGGGATACTCACAGCAATAACCATAAATCTTTTCGGTTCTATCGGCCTTGATATCGAAAACATTTATACTGAATATGTCGTTGCAACCGGAGCGGCTGCAGCACCTGTTTTTGCTTCCTGGCTTTTAGAAAAATACCCGAATATGGTAAGCAGAATAGCACCTGTTATTGCAGGGATTTTCAGTCCACTTGTCCTCATAACCCTTATAATCTTCCTTTTGACCTTTATAATAAGCGGTAAGGATCCTTATAATGACAGAGATTTCCTGATAATATTCAATGTTATGCTTTTGGGTGTGATGGCTATTATTATCTTTTCAGTATCCGAAACTTCGGTTATAAGGAAGCAGAAATTCAATGCTGCTGTTCTTTTTGCACTATCAATATTCACAATTGTAATTGACTTAATTGCCCTGTCTGCAATATTTTACAGGCTGGGAGAATACGGAATGACACCAAACAGACTTGCAGTGCTTGTTTCAAATATGCTGGTGCTTGGCAATCTGATACTTATTATGACAGACCTGTTCAGGATAAACTTCAGATCGGGTCAGTTCAGCAAGGTTGAAACCACTGTGGCAAGGTACCTGCCGGTTTATCTGATCTGGGTGCTTATAGTTACCTTCGGTTTTCCTCTCCTCTTCGGAATGAAATAAACAAATCCTCAAGGTCATTTCACCGGGAGCTTGTCAATGCTGATTAAGTTCCCGGTTTTTATTTTACCAGCCCTGCATAACTTCTGATTCAGTGTGTGGATATGTTTTTTGCCTGAAATTACTTACTTTTAGCTGAGCTTATTTATGATTTCCTGCCCTGTAATTC
>CAZEYY010000195.1:0-4385 GCA_964516485.1 uncultured Rikenellaceae bacterium | reverse complement strand
GTGAGGATGCCGAGTCATATTATGGTCTTGCCTTTGGTGTGCTGACAAAACGCGGCGCAGAAAAGGGCGGCCTGGGAAGTGAAGGAACCTTCAACTGGGGAGGATATTTCAATACTTCCTATTTTGCCGATCCTGTTGAAAAAACTATCGGCCTGATTTTCAAACAGACCCAGAATCAAAAGGGTGATGGCACTGAATGGAAATTCAGACTTCTTGTTGGTCAGGCAGTTAATGACTGATCTGTCATGTTTTTTGTAAATTTTTGGACTAAAACTTTTTAATCTTAAATTTATAGCTCAATCAAATTTGAATTATTAACCTGACAAAATAATACCATGAAGACCAACAGAAGAAGTTTTTTTAAGATTGCCGGAGCAGCAGGCGCCGGAATGATGGCAGGATCAGTAATGAGTTCGTGCAAGCCGGGCGAAAGCCGAATTGCAGGACCTTTTGCTGCAATCAAAGAGGCTGCGGATAAGGTTCATACACAGAAATTTAACATGAGCGGTTTTGCTGCTCCGAAGATAGACATTGTACGGATTGGAGTCATAGGCCTTGGCAGTCGCGGACCGGGTGCTGTGGAGCGCCTTTCAAAAATAGACGGTGTAGAGATAAAAGCTCTCTGCGACAAATTGCCGGACAGGGTTGACAAGGCTCAGAAGATACTTGAGAAAAACGGCTTGCCCGCTGCAAAAGGTTATACAGGCACTCCGGAGATATGGAAAGAACTTTGCCAGAGCAGTGACCTTGACCTTATTTATATAACAACACCATGGGAGTTTCATACACCAATGGCTGTTTTTGCAATGGAGAACGGCAAGCATGCAGTGTCGGAAGTGCCTGCAGCTGTGACAGTTGATGAGGCATGGCAGCTTGTTGAAACAGCCGAAAAAACCAAAAAGCATTTCATGATGCTGGAGAACTGCTGCTACGATTTCTTTGAACTGCTGACACTAAACATGGCACGTCAGGGCTTCTTTGGTGAGATTGTTCATGTTGAAGGCGCTTATATTCATGACCTTCTTAATTCCAATTTCAATAAAGATGGTTATGTAGATATGTGGCGACTGAAGCATAATCAGAACAGAAGAGGTAACCTGTATCCAACACATGGTCTGGGTCCTGTTTGTCAGGTCCTTAATGTCAACAGGGGCGACAGGATGGATTACCTTACAGCAATGTCGTCAAACGATTTCATGATGGCCCCCAAAGCAGAGGAGCTGGCAAAATCAGACTCTTTCTATAATGAATTCAAAACAACCGGATACAGGGGCAATATGACAACAACACTTGTCCATACTGAAAAGGGCAAAACGATGATGATCCAGCATGACGTTACATCTCCCCGCCCATATTCAAGAATACATCTTGTGAGTGGTACAAAAGGTGTTGCTGTAAAATATCCCGAGCCCGGGAAAATTGCAACCGGCCATGAGTGGTTTGATGATGCCAGAATGAAAGAGATTGAGGCACAGTACACACCTGAAATTGTAAAAAGAATAGGTGAACTAGCCAAACAGATCGGGGGTCATGGAGGTATGGACTTCATGATGGACTGGAGGCTTATAGACTGCCTTAGAAACGGCCTTCCTCTTGATCAGGATGTGTATGATGCAGCCCTGTGGAGCAGTATTGCACCCCTGAGTGAATGGTCTGTGGCAAACCGTTCCGGTTCAATTACAGTTCCTGACTTTACCTGTGGTTCATATAAAACAAACACTCCTGTCGATATTTCACTTTCACAGGGAGGAAATACAGGTGTGAGAACAAACACCAAATCAGGTAGTCAGTTAAGTCTTTAATAATCAAACATTATTGTAAATACATATAGATGAAAAGTGTAGTAAAATCAATATCCCTTCTGCTTGCAGCTCTTTTTATTATAAGCTGTTCAGGGCAAAAAGTAAAAGATGCCCAGGGCTTATATAAAGAAATTGACAGGACTGGAAGTAATAATACAATTTCAGAAGCAGAAACAAAAGATGGGTGGAAGCTCATTTTTGACGGTCAGTCCACAACAGGATGGCATGGCTATAACATGAATGTCTTTCCTGATTGCTGGGCAATAGAAGATGCCTGCCTTACAATGAATACAACAGGAGGCGCTGAAAGTCAGGATATAATTACTGACAAGGTATACAGGAATTTTGCATTAAGCATTGATTATAAGACTGATACTGCAGCCAATAGTGGGATTATCTTCCAGGTAAGGGAGGATGCCAAGTATAAATTTCCCTATGAAACAGGTGCAGAAATGCAGATAATTGACGATGAAGGCTGGCCTGGAAAACTGGAGGAATGGCAGCAAAGCGGAGCTAATTATGCAATGTATACAGCAAAAACAAAGGCACATAAACCTGTAGGTGAGTGGAATAATATTTTCCTTGTTGTCTATAACAATAAAGTGACACAGATTCTTAACGGGATTACTGTTGTTGAATATGAAAAATATACTGACGAATGGACAAAGCTCAGGAACAGTGGTAAATGGGCTGATTATCCTGATTATGGAAAATATGATGAGGGTAATATTTCTCTTCAGAATCATGGTTCAAAGGTATGGTTCCGTAACATTAAGATAAAAGAGCTTTAAAAGATAATATTCTGATTAAAATGAATTTCTCAGGAAACCGCAGGCTTATTGCACTAATGCTTCTTCTTCCTGTTTTCATTTCCTGCAATGAAAGCAGTAAGAAGAATGAAATCAAAGGTCATGAATTTAATGGCTGGTATTCAGGGGAATATCTCAACAGGGTTGCTTTTCCTATTGGTGGAATAGGGGCTGGCATGTTCTGCATGGATGGTACTGGTTCCCTTTCTCACCTCTCAATAAATAACCGTCCTGAAATTTTCAATGAACCATATGCCTTTGCAGCAATAAGCCTTAAGGGTATTAAAGACGGAGCAAAGGTACTTGAGGTACAGGTTCCGGAATGGAAAATGTTTGGTCCGGGGGGCACAGGCAACGGTGGAGCAGGAAGAAATTACGGCTATCCGCGGTTCAAAAATGGAAAATTCCTTCCACGGTTTCCTTTTGCCACACTAGTACTTGAAGATAAGGATATTCCTATGGCAGTTGAGGTAACAGGATGGAGTCCGTTTATACCAACCGACCAGGATAACTCAAGCCTTCCTGCAGGTGCAATGGAATACAAATTCACAAATACCTCCCAGAATGAAATTGATGCAGTATTTTCATGGAACTCCAGGAATATTATATCCGAGCGAAATGGAAGGGTTATGAGTGTGAAAAACGGCTTCCTGCTTACCGGTGAGAATAAGGAGGGTACTGTTCCCGGGAGTACAGGCTATGCTGTAACAGTAAATGATGACAATGCCGTTGTGGACCATTGCTGGTTCCGCGGATCATGGTTCGATCCTGCAACAATTCTCTGGAAAAATATTGAAAATCAGAACATGGTATCAAACCCCCCGGCAGATGATGCATCTCCCGGCGCTTCAGTTTTTGTGCCTGTTAAGCTTAAACCTGGAGAATCTAAGACAGTACAGGTCCATTTCAGTTGGTATATGCCTGATACAAAGCTTTCTATAGGAGTTACTCCTGTGAAGGGACAACCCCTGCCTGAATATAAACCATGGTATGCAGGGCGCTTTGGAAATATTAATGAAGTAGTTGATTACTGGAATCAGAATTATGATGATCTGAAAAAGAAAAGTGAACTATTCAGGGATGCATTTTTCTCTTCAACCTTGCCTCCAGAGGTTATTGAAGCTGTAGCTGCTAACCTTACTATAATAAAATCACCAACTGTTCTCCGCCAGGATGACGGTCGTCTATGGGCCTGGGAGGGCTGCGGTGATAACAGCGGATGCTGTCATGGTACCTGTACTCATGTATGGAATTATGCCCAGGCGATACCGCATCTTTTTCCGGCGCTTGAAAGAACCCTGCGTGAGACGGAATTTACAGTAAGTCAGGATGAAACAGGTCACCAGACTTTCAGGTCAAATCTTCCGATATCAACCCCGCCTCATACCTTCTATGCTGCCTCCGATGGTCAGCTTGGCGGGATTATGAAGATTTACAGGGACTGGAGAATTGGAGGAAACACTGAATGGATGAAGAACCTGTATCCTTATGTGAAGAAAAGCATGGATTATTGCATTGAGACCTGGGACCCGGGCCATAAGGGCTGTCTTGAGGAACCTCACCACAATACCTACGATATAGAATTCTGGGGCCCTGATGGCATGTGCACAAGCTTTTATCTGGGTGCCCTCACTGCCTTTATTGAAATGAGCAAGTCAACAGGTTCGGATTATGCAAAATATGAAGAGTTGCTTGCAAAAGGCAAAGCATATATGGAAAATGATCTTTATGATGGTGAGTATTTTATTCAGAAAGTGAAATGGGAAGGCCTTAA
>CAZEYY010000194.1:0-4404 GCA_964516485.1 uncultured Rikenellaceae bacterium | reverse complement strand
GTTTTAATATCCTTGTTTCGCCTGGGTCAGTCATTGACGGGCCTCTTTAATGGAATAAATGATCCTTATTTTGAAGGGGCTTTTATCTCAGCCCTTTTCATAGTAAAAAAAAGTGTGTCGGGCCTCACTGACGTCACGTCACAACCCGAACGGAGCTGCAGTGTGAGCGTTTTTAACAATCCTGATGTAACAATGTAATAATCAGGACTTTTGCTTTCCGGAACTCTTTTATATAATACCCTTGAAAGATCAACTGTCACTGAGGCTTTATTACCAGGGTACTTAAGCTTCATAATCGAGAATCCGGTACCCTTCAGTGTAATGCTTACCTTTGGTGGAATTTCACCCGATAAAACCCTTCCGTTTGGGATATTGACAATTTTAAGTGGAAGCCTTATATCGGCTTCTGTTTCTTTCCCCAGGTAATTGAGGTACCACAGAACAAATGAGAGGAGAAGGAAAAAGGTAAAAACAGCAACATCCCTGTTTATTACACCTATCCTTCTGCCCTTATTTTTTTCCATTGATCGCTCATGTTAAGACCTCAGAATGCAATAGAAAGCATCTTAAGCCTGATCGTCAACAGACGGATCCTTAAGAACTGCGTTCTTGTCAACTTTCAGTCTTACATCACCACCTACTTCCATCATAATATGGTTATCCTTTACTTCGAAAACCCTGCCATAGATTCCGCCTGTTGTGACAACTTTGTCGCCTTTCTTGAGTGAGCTTCTGTAAGTATTCATCTCTTTCTGTTTCTTCATCTGAGGCCTGATCATAAAGAAGTAGAATACCACAAATACCAGAATAAGAGGGAGGAAGGTAACCAGCGGGTTTGCCTGTCCGGGAGCTCCGGCCGGCTGACCGGTAAGAAATACAAATGCTAAATTATTCATAATCATTGTTTTAATATTAATTAATTGTTTTATTATTTTTCAGGTTCAACCTCTGCAGTAATCTTCAGGATAACTACAGGCACAGTGGCATTAGATTTCACAGTTACAGTTTTTGTCTGCAATCCGTTCCTTCCGGAAGTATCAAAAACCACCTCCAGGGTACCTTCCCTGCCCGGGGCAACAGGTTTCCGGTTATATTTTGAAACTGTACATCCGCAGGTTGTAGTGGCTGACTGTATAACAAGGTTTCCTGTTCCCTTGTTGATAAAATTAAAGACATAGGCAACCTTCTCACCTTCTTCAACCTTACCGAAGCTGTGTTCATATTCCCTGAACTCCAGAACAGCCTTGCCCGTATCAGAACTGCCTGTTGAGTCTGCGACGGTATTTCCTGACCTTTGTGAACATGCCAGGAACAGAACAGGAATAATTATATTTAATACAAAAAGGTTCTTCATCTTCTGTCGTGTCATTCTGAATAATTCTCGCCGACAAGTCCCCTGCCGAACTTTGTGAAAAGGCCTTCCTCGCGCATTTCCCTGACTATATTGTCGAGAATCCCATTTACAAAAGTACTGCTTTTTGATGTACAGTAATACTTTGCTATTTCAATGTATTCGTTAAGTGTAACTTTTACCGGTATCTCCGGAAATTCGAGAATCTCGGTAATGGCAAGCTGCATAACCATAATATCCATTAAGGCTATTCTTTCAACCTCCCAATTTGTAGTATTCTTATCAATAAGTTCCGAGCATTTCTTTGTATGAATTACTGACTTTGAGAATAGAATCCTGACGAACTGCTCATCCTCCTCGTTTTTATACAAGGGAAGAAGCGAGACATTCTCACCTGACTCCGGCTTAAATTTCTTCAAAGTCTTCTCAACCATGGCAGTTATGTATTCCATGTCGTCATTCCAGTAAATGCTCTGCTCCTCAAGGTTTGAGTTGAGATCTTCGGATGCAGCAAAGAGCTCTGTAACCATCCTGATTACAAACTTCCTGTCCGACTGATAATTATGTACATCAGAACTCATATATTCATTATATGCGTCCCATGCAATCAGTTTATTATACAGTATACGCGGTATGTGCGGATAGCTGACCCATGATAGTTTCTTATTTGCCAAATAGGCATTAAGCGCTTTGTTTTTCCTCAGCTGATCTATTACCTTGTTATCAATGAATCTTCGTCTGGGATTCAAATCCTCATTGGTTGGCATCCGCTTCTGAAGTGCCTGATCAATCTTTTCAACAGCAATATCAGCAATATCGGTTATCAGAAGCAACAGGTAATGATAAAGATCGTATGTTTTTGATATACTGAACAATAATTCCTTTTCAGCCACAGGAAGGTTATCGTCTTCCCGGCGGTTAAAGGCATAGAGAGCCATAAGGGCTTTAATGCGTAGTAATCTTCTGCTTATCATCTATAAAGAACCTCAAAATCCGCTGCAAAAATAATCTTTTTCGGGTAAGGGCAAAACAAGCCTGCCAATAATTACTGTAATAAGCCACGAAGATTTTGATTTGAAAAAATTATTGTTACATTTGATCTTATTAAGAAAACCTATAACCAGCTGACTTAGAAATGGAAGAAGATGCAGAAATCCATGATGGCAATGATAGTCATGATGAGAGGGTCGTTAAGGATGAGATTTATACAAAAATTGTGCGGGCAGGAAAAAGAACATATTTTTTTGATGTAAAGGCTACCCGCAGGGATGATTATTACCTCACAATTACTGAGAGTAAAAAAAGGCTGGGCAAAGAGGGGAAGACGTTTTATGAGAAACATAAGATCTTTCTTTACAAGGAGGATTTTGAGAAGTTTGCCAATGGTTTGAAGGATGCTGTGGACTATATTGACAACGGACGCAAAAGCAGCAATAAAAATATTGGCACTTCCGGATCCGATGTAAGATATGAAGCCCCTGTTCTGGCCTCAGTTGAATTTACAAATATTGAATTTGATGATCTGGGCGAGAAATAGTTCGTCAGATTAAGAGTAAGCCATTTTAAAGAACAAATGCCGGATTATATTTTTCTTGTAGCAGGTATCCTGCTTGTGATATTAGGTATCATAGGTTGCCTTGTTCCCGTACTCCCCGGTCCCCCGCTGAGTTACCTCGGAATACTTTTTCTTCATTTTTCCCGTTTCGGACAATTTACGACACTGGCTCTTATAACAATGGGCGGCATTGCATTGGCTGTCACAATCCTTGACTATATAGTTCCTGTTTGGGGAACAAGAAAATTCGGTGGCTCAAAATACGGAACCAGGGGAGCAACAATAGGGCTTGTTATAGGACTCTTCCTTGGTCCGCTTGGACTGATAATAGGACCATTCATCGGAGCATTCGTCGGAGAGCTTATCTTCAAGGACAATATTAACTATGCAATAAAAGCAGGTTTCGGAAGCCTCCTGGGATTCCTGACAGGAATAGGACTGAAACTGGCTGCCTCCTTCGTTATGACTTTTTACTTCGTGAAGGAGTGGATAGCTTAAAAGCAGTTTAGCAGTTTAGCAGTTTAGCAATATAGCTGATAGCAATTTAGCTGATAGCAGTTTAGTTGATGTTTTTACCACTATGAGCTAAGTTGCTAAACTGCTAAGTTGCTACAAGCTACTAGCTTCCAAGAGTTGCGACCATAACTGCCTTGATTGTGTGAAGGCGGTTTTCAGCCTCGTCAAATACTATTGATCGATCTGATTCGAATACTTCTTCGGTGACTTCCATCCCGTCGAGGCCAAATTTCTTAAAGATCTCCTCTCCCACCTTTGTCGCACGGTTATGGAATGCAGGCAGACAATGAAGGAATTTTACCCTGGGATTTCCTGTCTTCCTCACAACATCCATATTCACCTGGTATGGTTTCAACAGTCTTATCCTCTCCTCCCACACTGAATCAGGTTCTCCCATTGACACCCAGACATCAGTATAAAGAAAGTCAACGCCTTTTACAGCTTCATCAACATTATCGGTAATTGTGATTTTTGCCCCTGTTGTCTTTGCAATTTCCCTGCATTTCTCAACAAGTTCTGCTGCAGGCTGGCATTTTGCGGGAGCAGCAGCCCTGAAATCCATTCCCATTTTGGCAGCGCCGACCATAAGCGAATTGCCCATGTTGTTCCTTGCATCACCCATATAACAGAAGGCAATCTTGTTGAGAGGCTTATCTGAATGCTCGAGCATTGTCATGAAATCGGCAAGGATCTGAGTGGGATGGAACTCATCTGTAAGTCCGTTCCATACAGGAACTCCAGCATATTTTGCAAGCTCCTCAACAATAGCCTGACCATAGCCTCGATATTCAATACCATCATACAAACGCCCCAGAACCCGCGCAGTGTCCTTCATCGATTCCTTCTGCCCGATCTGTGAACCACTGGGTCCAAGGTAGGTTACATGAGCCCCCTGGTCAAGTGCAGCCACCTCAAATGAACATCTTGTCCTCGTTGACGCCTTCTCAAAGATAAGGGCTATGTTTTTCCCTTTAAGTCTCTG
>CAZEYY010000193.1:0-4461 GCA_964516485.1 uncultured Rikenellaceae bacterium | reverse complement strand
AGCACAATCGGAGCTTCAGCTCCAACTGATCCTCCGAATGCAATTGTCACAGAACTTGCCAGCATTGAAGTCCATGTGTTATGAGCACGCAGGTACCCTCGCTTTTTCGAAATAGCATATAAAACCCTGCTTATGCCATGACTTATTGAATCCTTAACAACATATTTTAAGAAAAGTACAGTCAGAAACATCCCGGACATTGGCAATATCAGATACAGATAACCTGCTGATTTGCTGCTTATTCCCGACGAAAGAAATTCGTATGTGAAATGTATTGTGTTTTTAAGTAAGGCGGCTGCCAGTGCACTCATTAACCCGACAAGCAGACTCAGAAAATATACAAGCTTTACCTGATCAATTTCAATTGGACTTTTTCTGAAGAATTTTCTGAAGAATGCTATTCTGAACATAATGATGCAAATATAAAAACAATACTTTTCCTTCACAGTTTTTTATATAAGTTTGTCATTGCATTATATATCATACTTCAATAAAATTTTCGTTATATAAAAGCATCTAAGTAACTTATAAGTGAACAAGCCTCTGCGGATTATTGCAATATTCATATTAATTGCTTTTGCACTTGACAGCAAGGGCCAGGTATCATGTACCATACCTGATGCTCCTGTGCTTCAGAAAGTGACAATCAATCCTGAGAACGGAAATGTAACTCTTAACTGGAAGAAGAGTCAGTCAGCGGGCATTGCTGCATACATAATATATAAGTATAATAATAAAGAGGGCATTCCTGTAGATACTATCTGGAATCCTGATGCAACAAGTTATATTCATATAAATGCCGGTACCGGCTATTTCAGTGTTTCCTATGTAGTTGCAGCCCACCGTATGCCCGATTGCACAAGCCCTCTCTCGAATCACCTGAATACGATTTTTGCAGTTGCAGTTACAGACACATGCAGAAATAAGATCTCAATAAAGTGGAACAGCTATGAATCCTACCCATTAGCAATAAAAAATTACATTATCCTTGCTTCCAGGAATGGTGGTCAGGCTTCAAAAATAGCAGAGGTTCCTCAGTCACAGTTAAATTACGATTTTACAGGTTTTCAGACAGATGCGTTTTATTCCTTTATTGTGAAAGCCACTCTTGAAAACGGAGATTCCTCACTTTCGAACAAAGTAAGCCTGACAACTTCAATGCTTAAACCGCCTGATTGGATAAATGCTGATTATGCAACTGTTATTGATAATAAGGTAAAACTCTCCTTTACGGCTGACCCGTCATCAGAACTTAGCTCCTACCTGCTTGAAAGAAAAACCGGGACCTCAGGACAGTTTGCTGAAATAGCCAGGATAAATTCGACTATTGGTGCAATTCTCTATACTGATCAGAATGCCGATCCGGAAAAAATCAACTACTACAGGCTTTCTTCCGTAAATTCCTGCAATATTGCTGTAACAATCTCAAATACAGCATCTAATATAGTTTTGAAGGCTGAAAAGGTCAACGATGGAATCGTTCTGAAATGGAACAGGTATGAAAGCTGGAACGGACAGGTGTCTTCATATAAAGTATTTGTTAATACCGGAAATGGTTTTATTGAACTTGCTGAAACTGCTGCAGCCGATTCAATGTATGTTGTTGATTACAAAAATATCATGTATAGCATAACTGCAGGAGAACTTTGTTTTGAAATACTTGCAGAAGAAGTCTTTAATCCTTACGGGATAAATGGCTCTTCAAAATCCCGGGTGGTATGTAATGAAACTGAAGAAATTATTACAGTTCCGGATGTTTTCACACCCAACAACGACCTTATTAATGATCTCTTCAGACCGGTATTGTCCTTCACTCCTGCTGAATACTCACTTGTAATCAGCAACAGGTCAGGTAAAACCGTTTTTGAAACAAGAGATCACACTATGTCCTGGGACGGCACTGATAATGGCAGAAAGGCTATGCAGGATGTTTACCTGTGGTACATGAAGCTTAAAACTCCTTCTGGAAAGGTAATTTCAAAAACCGGGACAGTAACAGTTTATTTCAATCAGTAATTTTGAAGTCAGACTGAAATAATTATTGACATTCTTAAGCTCATAAGAATTATCTTTGTAGTTTGCACATTTATGTGCTGTTTGTAATTTTATGGCCAATAAGGATATTTTTGACGAAGAAGATTCACAACGGATAAAAGCTGAATATGAATCACTTACCAGCAACCTGATTCGCTGCAACAAGCCCGGCGATCATGAATTGATCGAAAAAGCTTTTACAATTGCGAATGAGGCTCACTGGAACATGAGGCGGAAATCAGGTGAACCTTATGTTATCCACCCCATAAGTGTTGCCAAAATTGTTAACCAGGAAATAGGTCTTGGTGCAAAATCAATAGCAACCGCACTTCTTCACGATGTTGTTGAGGATACGGATTATACCTTAGCTGACATTGAGCGGGAATTCGGGCCAAAAATTGCATCTCTGATTGACGGCCTTACAAAAATATCAGGCACATACAACAAGGAAACATCCACTTCAATGCAGGCTGAGAATTTCAGAAAGATGCTTCTTACTCTTTCTGACGACCTCAGGGTAATCCTCATAAAAATTGCTGACAGGCTGCACAACATGAGGACACTCGACTCAATGCCCGAGCATAAGAAGATGAAGATTGCCGGGGAAACAATATTTCTGTATGCACCTCTGGCTCACAGGCTTGGACTATACGCTATCAAAAGCGAGCTGGAGGATCTGAGCTTCAAATTCAGGCAACCGCAGATTTATGATGAGATAATTGCCAAACTGAAGCACAGCGAAAAAAAGAACATTGCCCTCATAAATAAATTCTCCCTCCCGATAATAACAAAACTTACAGAAGCAGGTTTTCAGTTTGACATCAGCGGAAGACCAAAATCTGTGTTTTCGATCTGGAAAAAGATGCAGGCCAAGAATGTGCCCTTTGAGGAGATTTATGATGTTCTGGCAGTCAGAATCGTTTTTAAACCAATTCCGGGAATTCCCGAAAAAACACAGTGTTGGAATATTTATTCAATAATAACTGATTCGTATTTACCTAAGCCTGACAGATTGCGAGACTGGGTAAGCAGACCAAAACCAAATGGTTACGAGGCTTTGCATCTTACAGTCATGGGCCCTGAAGGAAGATGGATTGAAGTCCAGATCAGAAGTGAAAGAATGGATGAGATTGCCGAAAGGGGTTATGCTGCTCACTGGAAATACAAGGGAGATGAATCGCCTGAGAGTGAACTGGATAAATGGATCAAGAAGATAAGGTTGATGCTCGAGAATCCACTTGAGGATCCGATGGATTTCCTTGATGAGTTTAAGATGAACCTCTTCTCCTCGGAGATAATGGTCTTCACTCCGAAAGGCCTGCTTATCAGTTTGCCCAAAGGGGCATCTGCCCTTGATTTTGCATACGAGATACATACCGAGGTGGGAAACAAGGCTATCGGAGCAAAGATTAACTATAAGCTTCATCCCATAAACATGGTGCTTAACAGCGGTGACCAGGTGGAGATAATCACTTCTGACATTGCAAGGCCTGAAAAAGAATGGCTAAACTTCGTAAGAACAGCCAAGGCAAAGGATGCGATAAGGGCAGCCATGAGGAACGAAGCCAGGGAGTATATTGAAAAAGGGGTTGTCATGCTTGATAATCTTCTGGAAAGTCTGAATGTCAAGCTGAATAATGATATGCTGAAAAGATTACTGGAAATGTCCGAAACAGCCAATAAGGAGGAGCTCCTTACCGGATTAGGCATGGGAAGGATCAGCATTGACGACCTGAAAAAAAACATCAGGAACAATAACCAGCGGAGTGTAATAAAGTACTGGGATCTAAAATTTATTGGCAGGAGAAGGGAAAAAAAACAACAGGCTGCTGTTAATGACCCTATTGATAAAAAGATACCCTTCCTGCTCAGGGAAAATGTTGAGAACTCCTCACAGTCATATACAATAGCTAAATGCTGCAATCCGATTCCGGGAGATGAAGTTGTTGGCTATCACTCACCCGATGGAACAGTTCTTATCCATAAGCCCAAATGCCCTGAGGCTATAAGGATAATGTCAAATGAAGGAGACAGGATAATTGCAGTCAAATGGGCCATACATAAACTTAACTCCTTTCTTGCGAGAGTAAGCATGAGCGGAATAGACAGGCTCGGACTTGTTAATGAAATAACAAACATTATCTCATCGGAGCTGAAGGTTAATATGACAGGTATTAATATAACAGTGAAGGATGGCATTTTTGAAGGCACTATTGATGTATATGTTCATCACACAAAGGACCTTAACAACCTTATATTGAAAATATCAGGCATAAACGGTATTGAAAATGTAAGAAGGATTGAGGGTTTTGAAGGATCTTGACAGTTGAAAACTTAATAACAGTACTGTGTGGAAAATGGTTACATTTGTTACTGTGTTAATTAAGATTAATTATGATTAGTGATAATACCAAAATAACTGTAAAG
>CAZEYY010000192.1:0-4462 GCA_964516485.1 uncultured Rikenellaceae bacterium | reverse complement strand
TGCTATATAATCATTTACGGTCCCGTTGTCAAAATAAATAACATTATCTTTTATGTCGGTGATAATTGCAGTAGTAACATCCCATCCGCTTTTGTGACTGTCATCATAAAGCTGAATACCCATTCCGATACTGAATCCGCTTACATCCTTCACGACAGCCTTCATCATTCCCCAGTCAGCATCAACAATATAGCTGGTTCTGAAGCCGTTGCATTTTTTCAGTATAGTTGACTTCCCGCTTCCGATGAGAGTTATGTTATCTGCAAGTCTTACAGGGCCTGTAATATCGAAAGTTCCCGTATTAAGCTTCACAGTACCGCCTCCTCTTGATTTAAGTGCATCAATCGCAATCTGAATTGCATTGGAAGTATAACCAGTTATATCAGCATTCGGACCTCCTACTGTAATAACTTTTTCAGCATATCTTACATCGACAAGGCCTATACCCTGTCCCAGTATCAGGCTATTTGAAACGCTGGTTAAAAAAACCAGAATAATAATTAAAGTATGTTTTTTCATATTTTATTTCTTTTTGCCACTGAGACTCCAGGGCACAAGGAGTCACTAAATTATTGATTATTTTATGCTTGGTGAAGCTTAGAGCCTTGACGTCATGGTGGCAATTATTTCATAATTATTACTGTTCCCTTAAAAATAATAAATAAAATTGATTTGAGAGAGCCGGTTTTTATGTATGTAAGCATAAAATATCATTGAGCTTATTTTTTGCTATATTGTATCCATTAAATTACTTCCAAAATAATGACATCTGAACATAGTTCTTCCGGCAGACCGGTACAGGCAAGGTGGATGACAGTCGGTACAATCGGACTCTTTTTCTTTATTTTCGGTTTTGTAACCTGGCTTAACGGGATATTGATTCCCTATCTCAAAATAAGTTGCGAACTGAATCATTTTGAATCTTATCTTGTAGCCTTCTCATTTTATGTAGCCTATGTTTTTATGGCTATCCCTGCATCATGGATACTAAAGCGAACCGGACTCAAATCAGGCATGATGTATGGTCTTTTTATAATGGCCATTGGTGCCCTTTTCTTTGTACCTGCAGCCATGACCCGGACTTATGGTATGTTCCTGACAGGACTTTACGTCATGGGTACAGGACTTGCAATACTTCAGACTGCCGCTAACCCTTATATAACCCTTCTCGGGCCGATTGAAAGCGCAGCACAGCGGATCAGCATTATGGGAATCTGCAATAAATCCGCCGGTATCGTGGCTACTTTTATTTTTGGCGTAATGGCCCTGAACGATGGCGATGCCCTGCTGGCAAAGCTTAAGGGGATGGATGAAATTCAGAGGGCTTCAACGCTTGATGAACTGGCTTCACGGGTTATTGTACCTTACCTGGCAATGGCTGGAATACTTGTGCTGATAGGTTTGTTTGTCAAGTTCTCAGGGCTTCCGGAAATTGATCCTAATGATGAGAATTCAGAAAGTGCCGATACCTCTCATTCATCGCGTACTTCTATTTTTCAGTTCCCATATCTGCTGCTTGGCGTAATTGCTATTTTCTGTGATGTGGGTTTGGAGATCGTTGCCGGCGATACAATAATAAGTTATGGAATCAGTCAGGGCATTCCTGTCGCAATAGCAAGGCACTTTACTTCTCTGACAATGATTGCGATGATAATCGGATATACAGCAGGAGTGATAGTGATTCCGCGTTACATCTCACAAAGCACTGCACTCAGGATAAGTGCAATATCAGGTATTGTACTGACTGTAATTGCAATTTTTGTACCTAAGGCAGCCTCTGTGGTATTTATTGCCCTTCTTGGTACAGCCAACTCCCTTATCTGGCCATCTGTATGGCCACTGGCAATCGAAGGCCTCGGAAAATTCACAAGGATCGGATCATCTCTGCTTATTATGGGTAACCTGGGTGGAGCTCTTGTCCCTCTTCTTTATGGAAGACTGGCAGATATAATAAACCCTCAGCTGGCCTACATGGTTGTTATCCCATGTTACCTTTTTATTCTGTATTATGCAGTCTCAGGTCATAAGCTTGGAAAACATATAAAAAGCATATCATAATTAAAACTAAAGGATTATGGAAAATTTCTCCAGAAGAGACTTCATCAGGACAGGCACAATGGCTACTCTTGGCCTGGGATTGCTTCCCGGCTCTGCACATGCGGCAGATAAACCCTCTGAAACAATACGGGTAGGTGTGATAGGCACTGGAAACCGGGGTAAATCGCATGTTTCAAACCTTCTTAATATTCCGGGAGTTGAAGTGGCTGCTGTTTGTGATCTGTTTGACAGTCAGACAACTGCTGCAGCCAATATGTGCGTGCAGGCAGGAAGGAAGAAACCTGCAATATATGTAAAGGACGCAGTTACATATAAGCAGATGCTTGCAAAGGAAAAACTCGATGCAGTTATAATTGCTACCTACTGGGATTCTCATGCGCCAATAGCCATTGAAGCCATGAACAATGGCACTTATCCGGGTATTGAGGTGCCTGCTGCCCTCACAGTTGAAAATACATGGAAGCTTATTGAGACTTCAGAGAAAACCGGAATTCCCTGCATGATGCTTGAAAACTGGAGCTTCAGGCAGGATAACCTTGCAGCACTTAATATGAAGAGGCTTAATATGTTTGGGGAAATAGTGCATTGTCACTGTGCACATTCTCATGACTGTATCGACCACTGGTTCTTCGACAGCAAGACAGGCGATCAGAAATGGCCTGCAGAGTACCTGCTTAAATACAACAGGGACCAGTATCCCACGCACGCTGTTGGACCAATAATCAGCTGGATGGACATTAACAGGGGTGACATTTTCACCGAGATCTATTCAACAGCTACTGCCTCAAAAGGGATAAATGCATATTTCAAAAGAGAGTTCGGAGAATCGCATCCAAACGGGAAAATTAAATGGAAACAGGGGGATATAGTAACATCCCTTCTTAAAACAAAAATGGGCAAAACGCTGGTAATCAACTATGATATGCAGCTCCCTCGACCATATTCAAACAGATGGTTGCTGGAAGGTACAAAGGGCGTTTATGATGAGGAGAAAGCTTCAATATCTCTTGTCACCAGCCCGAAATACCACGAGTGGGAACCCTGGAAACCTTATGAACAGAAATACAACCATAAATGGTGGAATGCCGATTTTTCCGCACAGTCACACGGAGGAACCGATTATGTGATGCTTGTTCAGTTTACAGATGCTGTTATGAAGAAAGGTCCGACACCACTTGATGTATATGACTCAGCAGTCATGACCGCAATAGTTGAGCTTTCTGGAATTTCAATTGAAAAAAATGCTCCTGTTCCATTCCCCGATTTCACTAAGGGCAAATGGGAAACAAACAAACCATATTTTGCAATGGATTTGAGTATGTAATTAACTCTAAGTACTCTAGTCACTCTAGTCACTCCAAACTTTTACTCCTATGATCTCAATAGAAGCAAGCGTATCAAAGGGATGGCTTCACAAACATGGTGGATTCATCTTCGATAACCGCTATTACATGGACCCTGTTTATCGCTGGGAACAGGATACCCGGATAAATGAATTTGTAAAGAATAAATTTCCACGTTATGCTATCTACAACATGGAAGCTAACCTTTTACAGGCCAGGCATGTTCGAGGTAATCATGTTCTTGTCGGGGCTATCCAGCCCAATATGATCCTGGCAACAATACTCGGGGCCGAGTTTTCATTTTTTGAAGACAAGGATGCGGATGTATCCGGGAAACCCCTTGAATTCATTGCCGGTAAGAGTGAACTGCCTCCAATATCCTCAATACTCGATCATAAGCTTGTAAAGGACCTTGACAGGCAGATAACCGATATTTCTTCACAGCATCCGGAACTTAAGGTCATACCTCCATTTTTCTGGGATGAATCGGGCAGGGCCACAATACACGGGATAATTACTACCTCGCTTAAGCTTACCGGCGACAACATAATGATTACACTGATGTCCGATCCGGACCTGGCTCATGCTATCCACCAATGGATTGTTGATGCTTATATTGAACTAATCAGACATTATTCTGCTCTTGCTTCATTGCCTGTTACCTCAATACATGTCGGTGAATGTGCGGGTACAATGGTTTCCTCCGACCTGTATGACGAGTTTATTGTGCCTTATATAAGCCAGCTGGGTGATAAGCTGGGAGCTGTACGCCTTCATTCCTGCGGCATGTCAGACCATATCATGGATTCAATTGCAAGGATAAGGAATCTCGGTATAATCGACACAGGATCATTTACTTCTGTTAAAATAATAAGGGATCTGAAGGGTAAGGATTTCTTAATACATATTGCTCCTCCCATGGAATACATGATGGAAAGCGCACCACAGTCACAGATACTTGCCTGGCTTGATCAGACGCTTGCCGGGAATGGGGGAGGACCATTGCAGATTGCATATCACATGGAACCCGATTACAGGGAAAGCAATTGCCTGATTATGCA
>CAZEYY010000191.1:0-4479 GCA_964516485.1 uncultured Rikenellaceae bacterium | reverse complement strand
GTACCTTCTCGTGATTGGTGAAAAAGAGGTTGAGAACGGAACAATTTCAGTCCGTAAGCAGGGAGAAGGTGATAAAGGCAGCATGAAAATCGAAGAATTCGTCAGTTTTATAAATGATGAGATAAAGAAAGAAATAGCCGTTTAAGGCAGTTTTTATTAATTAAAGATAGGAGGAAATAGTTATAGCATTACCGATTAGGCGTAGCCCGGCAAGGATAACCCAGCCGGCTCACAAAATCAACCAGAGGATCACTGCCAAAGTGGTGAGAGTTGTAGGTGACGAAGTAGAAGCACAGGTTATGAGTGTTCAGGATGCCCTTCGCCTGGCAGACAGTCTGGAACTCGACCTTGTTGAGATCTCCCCTAATGCAGAACCGCCTGTTTGTAAAATTGTTGATTATCAGAAATTTCTGTATCAGCAAAAGAAGAAACAGAAAGAAATCAAGGCAAAAGCCACAAAGGTTATTGTCAAAGAAATACGATTTGGTCCGAATACTGATGACCATGACTACAACTTTAAACTGAAGCATGCCATCAGATTCCTGGAAGAAGGTGCAAAGGTCAGAGCATACGTATTTTTCAAAGGAAGGTCAATACTGTTCAAGGAACAGGGTGAAGTGCTGCTTTTACGCTTTGCCAATGATCTTGAGGAGTACGGAAAACCTGATCAGTTGCCTAAGCTGGAAGGTAAAAGAATGATAGTTTCATTCTCTCCGAAGAAGAAGAAATAGTTTTTTTTAATATATATTTTAACTAGAACAATGCCAAAAATGAAAACAAATCCCGGTGCGAAGAAAAGATTCTCGCTTACCGGAACAGGAAAGATCAAGCGTAAACATGCTTTCAAAAGGCACATCCTGACAAAAAAATCAACAAAACGCAAGAGAAATCTTGGTTATGCTGGTGAGGTCAATAAAACAGACCTTAAGAACGTCAAGCTGTTGCTTGCAATGAAATAATTGTTTAACGAATTGATTTAAAGAAAATTAGTATTAACAGAATGATCAGCTTCAAGCTCCCCGTGAAAAGGGACGCTGACTTTCAAAAATGATGAGTTATGCCAAGATCAGTAAATTCAGTCGCATCAAGAACCAGAAGAAAGAAGGTTCTTAAGCAGACAAAAGGAAACTTCCTCTCGAGGAGAAATGTCATAACGGTTGCAAAGAATACTCTCGACAAAGGTCTGGGGTACGCATACCGCGACAGAAGAAAGAAAAAAGGACAATTCAGGGCACTCTGGATACAGAGGATCAATGCAGGTGTCCGCCAGTACGATATGAGCTATTCCGAATTCATTGGAAAGCTTGACAAAAAAGGAATCACACTCAACAGGAAAACACTCGCCGACCTGGCAATGAACCATCCTGAAGCTTTCAAAGCTATAGTTGAAAAGGTGAAATAAATTATATCCTTAATGAAATAAGAGAGGGTGCCCGAAAGCACCCTTTTTTTTTACCCCTGAATCACCTGAAGGAGACTAGTAAATTTTATACAATAGATGAGGTAAAATTTTTATCTGACCCTCATGAACATCCTGTTCCACCTTACTTTCTTCATACCCTTACCCTCCTTGTCAATTGACAGCCAGATGAATTTGGGTTTGCCTACCACATGATCCTCAGGCACAAAGCCCCAATATCTTGAATCGGCTGAGTTATGGCGGTTATCTCCCATCATCCAGTAATAGTCCATTTTAAAAGTATAACTTGTCACAGGAGTACCATTAATAATTATTGCTGAACCATCAACTTTCAGGTCATTCCCCTCATAGACCTCGATAATCCTTTCATAAAGGCACAGGTTAGAAGTATCAAGACTAATGGTAGCACCCTTTGCAGGAATCCATAGCGGACCGAAATTATCCTCATTCCACTTGTATGTGTCCTTGTGGGGGAAAATATGAGGCGCCCACTCTCCTGCCCTTGCCATGACAGGTGACACTTCAGTTACATTGGTAAACTTTGATATTGTACCGGCATTTGACCTCGTAAGAGGAATAAGATAGGCTGACCCGGAAAGCATAGTCTGGTCAGAGCGTGAAATAGACAGTCGCTCAAAGGCTTTCGGATTAATTGTGGTTCCGTTTGTACCAATCACATAGGTTGTTTGCTGGGTTTCATTATCTGCTACTTCCTTTCCGTTAATATAAACAATACCGTCTTTAATGCTCAGGGAATCACCCGGGAGACCGATACAGCGTTTCACATAATTATCCCTCCGGTCAACCGGACGATAAATAATTTCATGCTGGTCCCTTATTTCCTTGCGGGCATTCTGGAGATAATAGCTCTCAGGTCTTGGCGCTGTTCCTGAATATGCATCCCTCGATTTTAATTCACGCGCAGTGCGCCTTACTATTTCATAATAACTCGTAACCTGTTCATCAAGTACAACTGTATCGCCTGCCGGGAAGTTGAATACAATGGGATCATTATGCTTTACCTGTCCGCCACCATGAAGTCTCTTATATGGCCAGATAACAAGATTCGACCATGATTTTCCATTTGTAAGCGGCATTGTATGCTGCGTAAAAGGAAATGCTATTGGTGTATTCGGCATCCTGGGACCATAAGACAGCTTGCTGACAAAAAGGTGATCACCTATAAGCAGAGATTTCTCCATTGAAGGAGTTGGTATCCTGTAGTTCTGAAACAGGAAAATATTTATAAGGGTAACTGCAATAACAGCAAAGATCAGTGCATCAAGCCATTCAATGAAGGCGCTGTTCTTCCCGTGCCTCTTTTTCCAGAAGGTCCAGTTTACCTTTTCAGTTACGTACATATCGAAAATTATACCTAGACCAGCAAGAAGCCAGAAGTTACCAATCCATATTACAACAAGGATGTAAATAATTGCCACAATCCAGAAACGGATATACTGTCGTGAGAAAAGATTATTCATTATCAGTTATTTTCAGAATCGTCAAAAGTAATATAATTATCAGAAACCCAACACATCATTCATTGTGAATACACCACTGCGCGATGAAATATACTCAGCAGCAACAACTGCCCCAAGGGCAAGGCCTTTCCTGTTCTTTGCCTCATGTTTCAGGCTTATCCTGTCAATTTCGGAATCCCAGGTTATAATATGCGTTCCGGGAACATCACCTTCCCTGAATGCAACTATGGGAATAGAATTTTTCTCCTCTCCACTCCCATTGTGCCACTTTGTATAATTATTATGACCTGAGATAATTCCTTTTGCAAGTGAAATTGCAGTTCCGCTGGGAGCATCAAGCTTTTTTGTATGATGAATCTCCTCGATCAGCACCTTATATTCATCATATTTCGAAATATGACGGGCGAGTTCCTGGTTAAGCCTGAATAAAAGGTTCACACCAATGCTGAAATTTGAAGAATGAAGAAATGCAGAATTATTTTTCCTGCACAACAACACAGCTTTTTCATAATCATCTGTCCAACCTGTAGTTCCTGAAACAACCGGAACCTTATTATTAAGACAAACAGATACATTATCAAGAGCAGTCGACGGCAGGGAGAATTCAATGGCAACATCAATCCCCTTAAGATTGGAGCTGTTCAGATCGCCTGTATTATCCTTATCAACTATAAGTTTGATCTCATGACCTCTCTTTAAGGCGATTGCTTCTATTTCATGGCCCATCCTGCCATACCCGATAAGTGCTATTTTCATCCTGAAATAATTTTTGCGAATTTATCAGTTTATGTAATGCAAGTTTAATAAGTTATCAACAAAATATGCTGCAAAAGTTTAACCGGATAATTTACCCGATATAAACGGCTTGTCTGAATAGAATATTATTATTTGTATATTACAAATTGTAAAAAATAAAATCATGAAATCTGTAATTATCTCATTGTCAATCGCAACAATAATATTTTTAAATTCATGTTCCGCTGGTGAACCTGCAGATATTGTAATTCTGAACGGAAAAATATTCACCTCCGATGATGCCGGAACCTATTCAGAAGCTGTTGCGATGAAAGGGGAAAAGATTATTATGGTTGGCACAGACAAACAGGTCAAAAAGCATATCAGGAAAGGTGTTACCGAGGTCATTGATGCAAAGGGCAGGCTCGTTCTTCCGGGCTTCAATGATGCACATGTTCATTTTGGGCCTCTCGATCCGGATTACGTTGAACTGCGGTATACTACTGATCCCTCTGTTATCACTGAAAAGGTAAAGGCACAGGTTGCAAAGTCAAAACCCGGTCAGCTAATCAAAGGAGGACACTGGGAGCATGAGATGTTCATTGACAAAAAATGGCCTTCTAAAGAGCTTATTGACAAGGTATCACCTGATAACCCTGTTATACTTGCAAGGGCTGACGGGCATTCGAGACTTGTCAATTCTTATGTCCTGAAGGCATCGGGAATTACAAGGAATACTGTGGCTCCTTTCGGAGGGGAAATCCAGAAAGATCCTGTTACCGGTGAGCCTACAGGTATCCTTAAGGAGAATGCAATGGGACTCATCAAAACAGGAGAAAAGCC
>CAZEYY010000190.1:0-4481 GCA_964516485.1 uncultured Rikenellaceae bacterium | reverse complement strand
CTGGTCTCCAAAACCAGGTGTCGGGAGTTCGAGTCTCTCCTCCCGTGCTAAAATAAAAAGGTAAAATGAATATAAAAGGATACTTTCAGGACTCATTCACAGAACTGTTACACAAGGTTACCTGGCCAACCTGGAACGAACTTCAGAACAGCGCCGTGCTTGTCATGGTTGCTTCTCTGATTTTCGCTCTTATTGTTGCCGGCATTGACCTCGTTTTTAGCAGGGCTATGCAGTTTATTTACAGTTTATTGTACTAATAAGAGCAGGATCCCAATGAGTGAGGATGTAAAAAAATGGTACGTGCTTCGCGCAATCGGAGGTAAGGAAAAGAAGGTAAAGGAATATATTGAAAGCGAAGTAAGCCGGCTTAAGTTACAGGATTATGTCTCGCAGGTTCTTATTCCTACCGAAAAGGTTTACCAGATAAGAGCAGGCAAAAAGATAAGCAAGGAAAGAACATTCTTTCCGGGCTATGTGCTTGTTGAAGCAGTGCTTAGCGGAGAGGTGCCTCACCTTCTCAGAAACATACCGAATGTAATCGGATTCCTTGGTTCACAGGACGGCGATCCTGTACCGCTCAGGAAATCAGAGATTAACCGTATCCTCGGAAAAGTTGATGAACTTAATGCAAGCGATGAGGAACTCAATGTTCCGTTCTTTGTCGGTGAATCGGTGAAAGTTATCGACGGCCCTTTCAACAGCTTCACAGGTATTATTGAGGAAGTGAATGAGGAAAAGAAAAAACTCAAGGTAATGGTGAAGATCTTCGGAAGAAAAACACCGCTTGAGCTTAGTTTTATGCAGGTGGAAAAGGAAAATTAACAGAAGATATTGACAGTTGTGATATTTATAATGCTTCCTGAACAACTGTCATGTACTCGCAATAAATACGCAAATTTAAAACTATGGCAAAAGAAGTTGCTGGACTAATCAAGTTACAGATTCGTGGCGGAGGAGCTAATCCATCTCCACCTGTAGGACCCGCTCTGGGTTCAAAAGGTGTGAACATCATGGATTTCTGTAAGCAGTTCAATGCCAGGACCCAGGACAAGGCTGGAAAAGTTATACCGGTAGTTATTACTGTTTATGCTGACAAAACTTTTGATTTTGTCACAAAAACTCCCCCGGTAGCTGTTCAGCTCCTTGAGATTACCAAGTCAAAGAAAGGTTCAAAAGAACCTAACCGCGAAAAGGTTGCTTCCATCAACTGGGACCAGGTCAGGACAATTGCTAAGGATAAGATGGAAGACTTGAACTGTTTTACAGTTGAGTCTGCGATGCGAATGGTAGCTGGAACCGCCAGAAGTATGGGAATCACCGTTAAAGGAGACTTCCCTAAAAACAATTAATTAAGTAGAAAAGATGACTAAACTTACCAAAAATCAGAAGTTTGCTCTTGAAAAACTCGACAAGGACAAACTTTATTCATTGAAAGAAGCTTCTGCTCTGGTTAAGGAAATGACCAAAACCAAATTTGATGCTTCAGTTGATTTGGATGTAAGGTTAGGTATTGATCCGAGAAAATCCAACCAGATGGTTCGCGGCGTTGTTTCTCTTCCTCACGGAACAGGTAAGCAGACACGGGTACTCGTGCTTTGCAGCCCCGATAAGGAAAATGAAGCAAGGGAAGCCGGTGCCGATAATGTTGGTCTTGACGATTTCATCGATAAGATCAAAGCAGGTTGGACTGATGTGGATGTTATCATAACCATGCCATCCGTAATGGGAAAGGTGGGTCAGTTAGGTCGTATACTCGGTCCACGCGGACTGATGCCGAACCCCAAAAGTGGTACTGTCACTATGGAGATAGGTAAGGCTGTTAAGGAAGTGAAACAAGGTAAGATTGATTTCAAAGTTGACAAGAACGGAATCATTCATGCCTCTATCGGAAAAGTCTCATTTGAGCCTCAGAAGATCGCTGATAACGCTAAGGAATTTATCGCAATGGTAAATAAACTTAAACCGGCTGCTGCAAAAGGTACCTACCTGCGCAGTATATTCATTTCAAGTACAATGAGCCCCGGTGTTAAGATCGATCCTAAAGGTCTGGATGAATAATTATTAAGTTTAATTCGAAAGAAATAATGAGACGGGAAGATAAAAACACTATCATAGAAAGCCTTGCTGAGACTCTGAAAGAGTACAGTCACTTTTACCTGACTGACATCGCTCAGCTTAACGCGGCTGATACAAGTGACCTCAGAAGAAAGTGTTATGAAAACGATATCAAACTTATCGTTGTAAAAAACACTCTTCTTAAGAGAGCACTGCAGCAGACCGCCGGAAACTTTGAAGAACTGTTTCCAGTTCTTAAAGGTACTACCTCTATCATGTTTACTCAGTCTGGAAACGTTCCTGCAAAGCTTATCAAGGAATTCAGGCAGAGTCATGCAAAACCTGTGCTTAAAGGCGCATACGTTCAGGAATCAATTTATGTAGGCGATAATCAGCTTGATGCTCTTATCTCGATCAAGACAAAAGAAGAACTTGTCGGCGATATTATCATGCTGCTGCAGTCACCTGCCCAGAACGTCATCTCTGCCCTTCAGTCAGGTGGAAATAAAATTCACGGAGTGCTTGAGACACTTTCAAAAAGAGAAGAGTAATTAAGTAATATCAAATTTAAAATCAATAAAAATGGCAGATCTTAAGAAATTTGCAGAAGAACTGGTTAACTTATCTGTAAAAGAAGTAAGCGAACTGGCGAAAATACTTAAAGAAGAGTATGGTATTGAACCCGCTGCAGCAGCTGTTGCAGTTGCCGCTCCCGCAGCAGGTGGTGCTGCTCCCGCAGCAGCAGAGAAATCAACATTCGATGTTATTCTCAAAAATGCAGGCGGACAGAAATTACAGATCGTTAAACTTGTAAAAGACATCACCGGACTCGGTCTTAAAGAAGCTAAAGCAGTAGTTGATGCTGCTCCGGCTCCCGTTAAGGAAGGTGTCACAAAAGAAGAAGCAGAAGCTATTAAAGGTCAATTAGTAGAAGCAGGAGCTGAAGTTGAACTTAAATAAGTTATACCTGAATACCGGGTTATAGGTTTAGTCCCGCTTAATGTGGGACTAAGCCTTTTTGTTCTTTAAATTATAAGTTCACTTAATCTTTTAAAAATGTCCTCAAAAAATACCGAAAGAATAAGTTTCGCATCCAGAAAAAATCAGATCGACTACCCTGATTTTCTGGAGATTCAGTTAAAATCATTCGGTGAGTTTTTTCAGCTTGGAACTACTCCCGAGAACAGAAAAAGAGAAGGTCTTTTCAAAGTCTTCCAGGAAAATTTCCCCATAACTGATACAAGGAACAATTTCGTACTTGAATTTCTTGATTATTATATCGACCCTCCCCGCTATACAATTGAGGAGTGTATCGAACGCGGACTTACATTCAGCGTCCCACTTAAAGCAAAATTAAAACTTTACTGTACCGACCCAGAACATGAGGACTTCGATACAGTTATCCAGGATGTGTACCTGGGTACAGTTCCGTACATGACCGACCGCGCCACTTTTGTAATTAACGGCGCTGAAAGGGTTGTGGTTTCACAGCTCCACCGTTCTCCCGGGGTATTCTTCGGACAGAGCATTCATGCAAACGGAACAAAACTCTATTCTGCAAGGATAATCCCTTTCAAAGGTTCATGGATAGAGTTTGCAACCGACATCAATAACGTGATGTACGCCTATATCGACAGGAAAAAGAAACTTCCTGTGACAACCCTCCTCCGTGCTATCGGATTCGAAAGTGACAAGGAGATTCTTGAAATCTTCAACCTGGCTGAAGAACATAAGGTTTCTAAAACAAGCATTAAGAAACTTGTCGGACGGAAACTGGCTGCCAGGGTGCTCAAAACATGGGTTGAAGACTTCGTTGATGAAGATACAGGTGAAGTAGTTTCGATTGAAAGAAATGAGGTAATCCTTGACAGGGAAACTGTTATTGAAAATGAACATGTTGACCTGATTGTTGACTCCGGGGCCAAAGCAATATTGCTGCACAGGGAAGATACAACACTCTCGGATTATGCAATTATATATAATACACTTCAGAAAGATCCCTGCAACTCTGAAAAAGAGGCTGTAATATACATTTACAGGCAGTTACGTAATGCTGAACCACCGGATGAAGCAACAGCACGCGACATTATCGACAAACTGTTCTTCTCCGATAAGAGATATGATCTCGGTGAAGTAGGCCGCTACAGGATCAACAAAAAGCTCGGACTTGAAACCGATATGAATGTCAAAATTCTGACACGTGAAGACATCATAAAAATCATCGGCTACCTTATTGAGCTTATAAATTCAAAAACCGATATTGACGATATCGACCACCTCAGCAACAGAAGGGTGCGTACTGTGGGCGAACAGCTGTTTTCACAGTTCGGTGTCGGCCTTGCCCGTATGGCAAGAACAATAAGAGAACGAATGAACGTAAGGGATAATGAGGTGTTTACACCGGTTGACCTTATCAACTCGAAGAC
>CAZEYY010000189.1:0-4546 GCA_964516485.1 uncultured Rikenellaceae bacterium | reverse complement strand
CCGGCATATATGAATTCGAAATTACTTCTGTGACTGACGCTTTTGGTTGTCATCCTCAATCGTCGGGTACCAGTATAACGGTAACAGTTTCAGGAACAAATCCGGTAAGCCATAACAGGAATGCACTGGTGATGTTCAACTCAGGATCTGCTGCATATTACTTTAATTATGTTGACTTCATCAAACCATATCTCGATTGGTTCGGTATTCCTTATGACACTTATGATGCCAATAGTGCTGAACCGTTGCCAAATTTAAGTGACTACGCCCTTATAATCATGAGTCACAGAGAGGTATACACTGATACTTACCCTTTGACTCAACTGCAAACTGCGATAAGTGGAGGCACAGGCTTGTACAGTTTTGATCCGCATCTTTTTGACTTCCCAAGCGCATTCTGTGAAAATGTGGGTTCACAGCCCGACTTTTACTCAACACAGATCAGGTTTAATACGGGACATTATATTACTGAATCCCATACTAATGACATCTATCACCCTACAAATGATATTATTACAGCCAAATACCAACTACATGTCTGGGCCTACAGCTACGATCTTATAAATAACACAGTACTGGCATCGATTGGAACAAGTGAAAGTAATGAAGCTCTGATGCAAGTGGCTGAATTTGGCAATGGACGCATAGTAAAATGGAACTCATACCAATGGGTCTTTGATGAGTATCTGGGACCTGTTTGGGGTATGGACGACCTCATTTGGAGGGGAATTGTGTGGGCAGCAAGGAAGCCTTTCGTGATGCAGGGTCTGCCCCCAATGGTCACGATGAGAGTGGACGATGTTGACGATCGAAGTCCGGCAATGGTTAATCTTCAATGGTTAAGTATCTGCAATGAATACGGACTTATTCCCTGGGTAGGAGTATTTACATCACCGGAGGGGTATGACCCTACGGGTTTCTTTCCCAAATTAAAAACATTTGTTGATAACAATCTGGCTACTGCTTCTCCTCACTCTTTCACATACGATAGTCTTATCTATTATAATTTAGCCCTCGAACCCGGATTCTCAGCTGCCGAAAATGTCGTTAGTGCAAGAAATACCTTTACGGCCAATGGCATCACAATCTCCAAGTTTCTGGTGCCTCATTACTACTATCTCACTGCCGATGCTCTCCCTGGAATAAGGGATATGGGGGTGGAGTTTCTTGGAACAAAGATCACTTATGATCCTGTTCCCTACCCGGGAAACTGGCTGAATAACAGGCCCTACAGGATTAACAGGGATGGCTGGGGTGGAACTGGAGTACCGCATTTTTATGCTGACAGTATCAACTGGATGAATACCCCATTTTACCTGTGTCTTTCCGAAATAGGAGATGACGGACCACCGCTTACACAGTATGAATGGTATCCCGGCACTGGTACTGTCACTGAAGTCATCGCGAGGGGTGTTCGCCATCTGAGGCGATCCTTGAACAGCATGACACTTCCTGTGCTTTTTACCCATGAAGACCAAATGACCATGACTGCATCTGCCTGGCATCTGATACTTTCGGGTGTAACCGCCGGAGTTTCACCATATAACCCTGAATACAAGTCAACTGACGATGCTGTTACGTATATCAGGGCGAAAAGCAACCTGGTGATAAGGGATGTGGGTTCAAACGACGGATTGGTATCTATTTCAGTAGTAGGTGCTAATGATATGGAGACTAAGTGTTATCTTTTTACTGAAACAGGAGGCCAGATTACTCATAGACTGGTTACCCTGCCCAGGGTAGAGAACACAGCTATACCTGTAAACTTATGTGTCAATGATTAATGATATTCCATCAAGAATGAAACCAATAAAGAAAGTAATTTTTACCACTGTCACTGCCTCCTTGATTGTGATCAACTCTATGGCACAATGGAATACAATAAACGTTCCAACAAAGAATCACCTTAACGCTATTGCTTTAATTGAAGACAAAGCAGGCTGGATTGTTGGAAACAGGGGAACAATGTTATACCGGAGCGGTGATTCATGGTTAGCATATCCTGCCATAACCAATGAAGAGCTTAATTCAGTCTGTCTATTAAGCGAGACCGAAGGTTGGGCTGTTGGTGCGCATGGCACTATTCTCCAGCTGAAAGGGGCACAATGGCAAAGGGTTGATAGTCCTACTCAGCAGGAACTCCATACTGTTTGCTTCAGCAACACCGGTAACGGATATGCAGTTGGCAATAACGGGACTTTTTTATCCTATAGAAACGGCATCTGGGAGATGGCTGAAATAAAGACCCCCTGGCACTTTTATGCAATTGCCGTGAATAACGGAACACCAATGATTGCCGGCGGACGTGAGAATCTGACGGTTCCTATTATGGATGTTGTTTATAGTAATTCCTATAACTTTGCTAAAGTATTTGACCCTGGATATGTTGAGATATCTGGCATGGCATCGCCCGGAATCGATATCGTATGGGCTGTTGGCAAACCCGGGACTATTCTGTACAAAGATGCAACAGCCTGGCAAAAGGTTGAGATTGAAGGAAAGCTTCCTGCTCTGACAAATGTATTCTTTGCCGGAAAAGACAATGGCATAACTGTGGGACATGGTGGTACAATTATGACCTATACTGAAAGTGGATGGCAAATAGAGGAATCCCCCGTTAATGTTAAACTAAATGGCTCTTATATAATAGGTAACAAGTATTATGCGGTAGGGAACAATGGGACAGTTTTAGAACTCACACGAAAACAGGTGCCTGATCCGGATAAAGAGATCCCCACCTCGCGGACTGTTATCTCCTCTTATCCCAATCCTGCATCCGGGTTGCTGACTATTAATATTCCTGAATCTATAAATAAGGGAATAGTATCAGTTTTAAATTCTAGGGGCCAAGTTGTTATTTTACAGAAACTTGATGAAGGCCAAGGAGGTGCAACAGATCAAATCGTTACTTCAGGATTAAGCAACGGACTTTACATAGTCAATATTTTTACAGATGGGATAATTACTGCTTCGGGGAAGTTCATTATACAACACTAATTAAGTAATGTAGTCAATTTGCCACCTTCTTATTTGCCCTGGAAGGTACATATGTTATTGGACCGTCACTTTCTCCACAACTTTTCCATCTCGGGTTTCGATGACAACCAGATAAACTCCCGTTCTTACTGTAGGCATGGCAATCTGTTTTATGTCGCCTTTACCAGCCCATTCAATACTTTGGTTTTTAATAACATTTCTTCCGCTAATATCATAGACTGTAACCAAGCCGGTTGTTGAATAGGGTTCATCAGAGAGTAACCTGATATTGACTGCCCTGCCTGAGGTTGTATAAACGCTGAATTTTTTGCCTGAATAATGAAGGTCGTTGATATCTGTTGCAGATTTGGTGACAGTAAGAATGAATCTGTCCTCCACCATTCCGGCCTCAGCTGTAAAACTGAGATACTCGCCTTTTTTAAGATCGGCAACCTGGTTTGTATTCAGGTCCTTAAGTGTAATATTATAAATCTCAAGATTCTTTATCTCATTGGTTGATAGTTTGAATGTACCCGGGATCTTCAGATTGACTCCGACGGGTACTTCAATAGATGTCTCCGGGAAAGGTAGGCCATTAATGCTGTATGCTACCTCCTCTATTGTGGTCCAAATATTCAAATCACCCGCGGACTTACTGAATTCATATGCATCATACTTTCTGTCAACTTTATATGTTGCTCTTTTATTAAACCTTACCGCAAGCTCTGCACTATCTGAGACACCCAGCAGCCTCAGTCTCACAATAGATATTGTATCAGCAATTGAATTATGACTCTCCGTGCTTTTTTTCTTATACCGGAATTGATCAAGGTTATGTGTTCTTGCATCAAGTGCTAGATAGACACTTGAATTTGCTGAGGCTTTCACAAAAAAACCCTGCATTGGAGGTATCGTACCAGTCCCTCCTTCAACGCCAACCCCGTTTACATATGCTGCTATTCCCCCATTTTGTGTAAAATAAATGGCATCGTCAATGTATGCAGGGGTATAATTCTCTATAATAAAGTCCCAGTTCAGACATGATGCAAATGGGTTTCCAATTAGATTATAACCCTGATAATCAGGAAATCCAGACCCACATGAAACTGGCATATCCATTTCGGTAAGATTAAGTGGTCCGGAAAAGGTAAAAGTTGAACTGTTGGCAGAATAGTAATTATAACCCATACCTAGGGTCATTGTCGAAAATGAAGTACCAAGGGTTGAGCCAGTAGAGTATTGATAACCATTATACGCTACCCACCCTGGATAATTGTCACTTCCTGAAACCAGGCTCTCAATATATTGCGCAAGATTTAAAGTGTTAAATGTTGCTACACTGATATTATTAGTAGGAACTGAAATATAATGCCATTTATATGCTCCTCCTGCCGTTGTTCCTCCCGAAAGATAAAGCTTGGTTTCTACGGTTCCGCCTCCAGAATATAATCTATGAAGTAGGGAAGCCACTCCCGGCTCATTTGGACCAGATTCCATCCGGAGTGTTCCATCATTCACTATTCTATGTACCGTTACACTGGTTCCGGGATTTATAATGAAACCCGCATTG
>CAZEYY010000188.1:0-4579 GCA_964516485.1 uncultured Rikenellaceae bacterium | reverse complement strand
TGAATTTACTGCTCAGGTTACCTGAAACATTCATTCCCCCGATAAGAGTGTAAGATAACTTCCCGTTTGTTGTATCTGGCTTATTTTCAACATTTTTATTTCTGTCCTTATTGAAAATGTCGTAAGAAATACCAAAAACAAATTCAGAAGCACCATGTCTGTATTTCATTTCAGGAAGCATTTTCCTTGTACCGGACATATAGCCATAGCTCAAAGATGCTGTAAATCCTCCTTCAAGCTGATATGACAGTCCTGATGAAAAATAGTAAGCTATATCATTCATTTCAGGCTTGCTCGGTGAGTGGTAAGGAGGGAGATTAAGGGAATAATCCTGAAGAAGCGAATAAACCATGCCTGTTTTAAAATCCAGTTTTATTATTCCCGGCACAGTAAATTTGACCAACAGAGGAAATCTCAGGAATGAGAAATCTGTTTTAGCTAAAGGATCATAATAAGGTGCGATTAAAGATGACAGATAGAATTCAGACCCGTTATAATTGCTATAAGAAAGATGTTCATAGAATACTGAAAGTAAGTCGATACCAGTTTGCAGGCCAAGCTTCTCATTAAAATCATAGCCAAATCTGAAGGCTGTGACAGGGCCTGGTATCGATCGCCATTTCCCGTCAAGGTTCTGTCCCTGTATATCGGAAAAGTTAATACCGCTGTAGAATCCGGCACTGAATTTCTGAGAACTGGCAGGCTGAAAGAAGCCTGCCAGTATTATAAGAGAAATTATAACAGTGTTCCTGCGCATTAAAGAAATCAGACTGTGATATCTGAATTTGTTCAATTTCCGTGCCACACTATTGAAATAATGCAACTATCTTTCTGTCATCACAGACTCCAGCCTTTACGGTACTCATGATGCAGATACTGATCTGCTTCAGGAAGGTTTGTGAAGCCTGGTTTAGCGGGGTCAAACTTCAGAACCATTCCGCTCAGCTTCTCTTTAAGTTCAGGCCTGAGGCAAACATTGCCAAGCAGAACAGTCTCAGTAAGCGGTCCAGCCCATTCAAAATCAGATCCGCCTGCAGGACCTCCCTTGCATGCATTGATCCACTCCTGCTCATGTCCCGGTGATGAAGGTATTGATGGTTTTGGAGGAGTATAGGAATCTCTGAGTGATTTAGGAAGTATCTTATCATCAAGGATATATCCCTTATCTCCCACATAGAGTGTCCCTCCTGTACCGAGCTTCATTCCTTCATCGAGTTCCTTCATGAGCATCGGACGAAGACCTCCGTCATACCAGGTGAGAGTAACAGGTGGCATGTCAGCTCTTTCAGAAAATTCATATTTAACAATTGAACCTGAAGGATAGGTATCAGCATTAACGAGAGTTGAAACAGCCTGAACTGTTGTTGGATACTTCAACTTAAGAGCTCTGAAAATCGGATCGAGTGAATGACAGCCTATGTCACCGAGAGCTCCTGTGCCATAATCCCACCAGCCCCTCCATACAAAGGGGTGATAAGCAGGATTGAAGGGACGTTCGGGTGCAGGTCCCAGGAAAAGGTCCCAGTCCAGTTCAGGAGGAACCGGCGGAGTATCTGAAGGGCGTCTTACTCCCTGAGGCCAGTATATCTTTAACAATCCATTATTCGGACGATCGGTCCACACATGAACCTCACGAATTGGTCCTATCACTCCGTCCCATATCATTTCTCGCAATCGTCTTGGCCCATCTGATGCCTGACCCTGATTACCCATCTGGGTGGCAACCTTGTATTGCTTTGCTGCCTTAGCCAGTGTTCTTGCTTCATGAACAGTCTGGGTTAAAGGTTTCTGGGTATAGACATGTATGCCTCTCCTCATAGCCTCCATACTGATGACAGCATGGGTATGATCAGGTGTTGCAATTATAACAGCATCAATATCCTTCTGGTTGTCAAGCATTTTCCTGTAATCTTTGTACTGCTTTGCTTTAGGATACCTTTTAAAGATCTTCTGTGCCGGCTCACGCCAGTCAACATCACAGAGTGCGACGATATTTTCCGTCTTCTCTACATTTTCAAGGTTAACACGACCCATCCCCGCAATACCAACTCCCGCAATGTTAAGCTTGTCGCTTGGGGCTATATGACCAAGCCCGGAAACTGCCCTGGCCGGAATTATTGTCAATCCGGCGAGCGCTGCAGAAGATGTTCCAATGAACCCCCTCCTGCTGATCAGTTTTGAAGTGTTTTTGCTCATGACAAGGATATTTAAATTTCGAAACTATTACCCCTACCTACTTAATACAGCCTAAATTTATTATTTAGCAGGCCAGTCATCTGTTCTGAAAGACGATGCAGGTATCCCTGCGGTATTGAACAGATCGCCTACAATGAAGTCCTTGAATGCATAACGTACGGCAACAGGATTATTTACAAATTTTGAAACAACTGTGACACCCTGACCTGCAATGAAAGCTTCAGCAGGGTAGAACACTTTGTTTTCTCCTGCAACTTCAAAGCAGCTGAGCTCTTTACCAAAAGATGTAAGTCCGTTCACTGCATTATCAAATGTAAGCTTTACCAGCTGGCCTTCGATCTTCATTTCTTTCAGCACAGGACCGTCAGCAGCGAAACCTTTTTTGCCATAAGTCTTTGCAAGCGCCTGGTATGCAAGCCTGTCGCCTCCTGCTTTCTTATCAGCAGGATGAATACAAAACTCCTCACCCAGATCCATGATGCATGCCATTCCTATATTGCTGATTGAAGTTGAAGCTTTAAGCATCGCTTCCCTGATATATGCAGAATTCAGTCCGATATTACCATAATTATATGGTGCAACCTGAACATAGTAAAACGGGAATTCCCCGACGCCCCATAATGAACGCCAGTTTTCAACAAGCCCCGGAAGAAGCTTAACATATTTTTCCGGCTCATTTCTGTTCGATTCGCCCTGGTACCATATTGCGCCCCTTATCCCGTAGCCAACCATCGGATTAACCATTCCATTGAAAAGAACAGTTGGCAGTTGAGGAGAAAGTGTACCAGTAAGGTTTTTGTCGGGAAGAGTCAGAAAATCAAAATTCTTTATACCTGCCTCACTCATCCAGGGTTCAATCCTGGTACCTCCCCAGCTTGTATTAATAAGCCCGACAGGCACATCAAGGGCCTTATTGAGCATAAGTCCGAAGAAATATGCAGTAGCGCTGAAATTGCTTACAGTTTCAGGCTCACAAAGCTGCCAGCTTCCTTCAAAATTATCCTGAGGCTGAAGATTTGTGGCTTTTGTCACAGAGAACAGCCTGACAGAAGGATTTTCAGAGATTGCAATAGCCTCATTCGAACCGAGTACCGGCTGATTCATATAACCTTTAACAGGCATCTCCATGTTCGACTGACCCGAACAGATCCATACCTCGCCGATAAGTACATTCTTAAATTTGATTGTATTGCTCTCACTTACAATTACTTCATAAGGACCTCCTGCTGAAGGAGTCGATACTTTAACCTTCCATTTTCCATCACTTCCGACTTTGGCGGTATAGCTTTTCTTATTCCAGGAAGTGCTTACTTTAACTGTTGCATTCTTTCCTGCTATTCCGAAAAAGGCAACATCAGTCTTCTGCTGAAGCACCATATTGTCAGAAAATATTGCAGGGAGTTTAACCTGTGAAAAACCGGTTAATGAAAACATAAAGAATGCAACCGGCAATAGAAATGATAATCTTTTTTTCATAAGTTGAATAAATAGATCACTAAATTGTATAATTACTTTAATACAGAAAGCCATGCATGTGCCATCAGGCTTGCCCCGGCAGGGGATGCATGTACTCCGTCTGTAGTCCAGAATGAGCCTGGAGCTGCTTTGCATGCTTCATCAAATAATTTCTGAAAAGGGATGAATACTGCACCGAACTGAACGGAAACCTCACGGGCTGCCTTCTGATATTCAGGGAATGCAGGATACCATTTGTCATCAACAGCTTTCACTCCCTGTACTGCAAAAGGTTCACAGATAATCAGCTTTACATCAGGAAGAACCTTTAAAGTCCTCTCGATCAGCGCCACATAATCCCTTTTATATACTTCAATTGTTCCACTGTAATTTCCTCCAAGAGTATGCCAGAAATCATTTACACCGATGAGTATACTCAGGATATCGGGCTTAAGGTTGATACAATCAGCATCCCATCTTTCCGCAAGCTGATAAACTTTATTGCCTGAAATGCCCCTGTTGAATACTTTTGGGTTCATGGCAGAATATTTTTCAAGAAGAGATGCTCCGGCTATAAACGCATAACCTGTACCCAGGGCCCTTGATGAATTATAACCAGTGTCTTCCCTGTTCCTTCCGGCATCAGTAATTGAGTCTCCCTGAAACAGGATTGTCTGTTCTTTCCCAACTGCAATTTTTACGTTCTCCTTTTTTGTCATTGCTGCTGAAACAATCTGAGGAACAGAAACTGCGGCCAGGCTTCCCAGAGCAGCTTTCCTTAAAAAATCACGACGTGAATTCATTCAGAATTAGTATTAACTTTTGCATTAAATCTCATTACCAATCACATAGGGCTTCCTGTAATTCCTGGTAAGCATCAGGTCGGCTTCAGGATCATTTGCAAATTTCTCATATTCACCCATGAACT
>CAZEYY010000187.1:0-4657 GCA_964516485.1 uncultured Rikenellaceae bacterium | reverse complement strand
TAAAAAGCGTGAACACGATGGGATTCAACAGTATAGCCATGTATAACATGGGTGGGCTCGATGAAGATTATTTGGTTTATGGAGCCAATTCAGTAAAGATACGCGAACAGATGGATTCACTTCTCGATGTGCCTGTATTCCCATGTGTGTCAATAGGATGGGACGACACACCCCGCTTCCCGGCAAAGGGAATACATGATGTGGTCCATTACAATAATAAACCGCAGAGCTTTGCAGCGCTACTTTCGAAGGCGAAAAAATATGCCGACAATCATCCGGAACAACCGGCCCTTATTACAATAAACGCCTGGAATGAATGGGTGGAGGGCAGCTATCTTTTACCCGACATGCTCAACGGTTACGGATACCTCGAAGCTGTTAAGGAGGTGATAATCAGCGGGAAATATGACAGGTATTAAATCTTATCCTGATCAGCAATAAGCGGACTGTCTACTCAAATTCCTTAGGCACTCCGCAGATCATCACAAAAGGTTTATCGGGGGAAGCATTCCGGTACTGGTGTTTCTCACCCGGACTGACAAGTGCAAAATCCCCTTTTCTGATTGGTTTTTCCTGTCCGGCTTCATTCACCAGGACACCTTCACCCTCAATAATGAAGTTCATGTGTTCATAGGGATGACTGTGGTAAGGAGTGTGACCTCCCGGTTCAACTGAGAAGACTCTGTAGGAATATACAGGTGCACCGTCTGAACTTCCCAGGGGAAGCTGTTTCCAGGCGCCCTGAGCACCTTCCATGTTTACTTTTTTTTTTTCAACGTCCTGCAGTGGTATGATTTTCATGGCTATAGTTTTGTTGGCTAAAGATAAGCAGATTAGTGTTACAACGGATAGGGCGAAAGGGCGAAAGGGCTGAAGGGTGGAAGGATGTACGACTCACGACACATGACTCACGACACACGGCGCACGGTGTACGGTGCAAGGGCACCAGAAATATCCTACCTGGGGAAAAATGCCTGGTAAATCCCTTCTGCCCAGAACCTGCCGAGAGCCTCACATCCTTTTTTATTGGGATGAAGATAGAAAGGTCCTGCATTGCCTGTTTCAGGAATGAAGTCAGTCAGGTAGTTTTCCCTGAAATATTCAAAAGCCCTTGTATCGCCCATGAATACTGATCCCGGCATTGTACGTGCATATTCTGATGCAAGAGCTTTCAGTTCAGGGAAGTAAGTCTGAAGGCGTTCAAGGCCTGCTTTAAGGTATCTGGCTCTGTTATATGTAGTTTCGCTGTACCAGATAGGTTGCTGGTAAATTACTTTGCAGCCGGGAAATTCTTTCAGGAGTTTATCAGTTATTGCCTTGAGATTGGTGTGGTATTCCTCAGGCCACAAAGGAGAACCTTTAGGACCCTCCTCGGCGCTGTCGTTGGTTCCAAGCGAGATTGAAAAGACAAGCAGCCGGGTTTTATCAGTATGAAAAGCTTCAGTTGCTTCTATGACCTTTGTGAGCTCGCTTTTGGCAGCGGGGAGAAAATCTACCGTGGTATAGCCGCTTTTCCCTCTGTTGAGATAGTTTGCTGATCCTATCCCCTCCAATGTCCTGATGTATTTCGTGGCATAAGCCGGCGGTGTTTCACCTGCCTGCTCGGCCTGCTGTGATCCCTGTGTTATACTGTTGCCAATATATACTATGTCGAGGTTGATGTTCCGTTTCTGGCAATTTGCCGGCTGAATTGTCAGAAACAGGCAAATCAGAAGTAGTGCTGGATAAATCCTTTTCATGTGTATAAAGGTAATAATTATACCATGAAATTTCTGCCAGCCGTATACTACAGTTTATTTTTCATTTATTGTGAGTGCCATGGAATAGCCATTTATCTCAATAACAGGCATTCCTTCCGATTCGTTACCTTTTATTGCATCCCATTTCACATCGGAACCATCAACAATCTTTGATATATGTTTCATTGCAGATTCGTTTATGTTGAAATCGGGATATTTTACAACTGATTTGAAGTGGTAACTAAAAGAAGCAGGTAATGTTAATGTGGTTTTAGTGTACTTCCCTGTCAATATAAGACCTGTGAAAGCACTGCCTGTCCCTGATATTGTGAATGTATCATTGTAACTATCCAGGTCCTTCACTGATTCATCAATAATGTCGATCCTGAAGTTTGTGTATTTTGACTGAACCACCTTCAGGGAGGTTAGTTTACGGGATGTCAGCTTGTCATTGTAGGATGATGATACAGAACATTTGCCTGCATTGCTTAGCATATAATAAGCGTATTTGGATTCTATCTCAACATTACCGGCATTCTCCATTGTTATTGTTCCCTCATACATGTCAGCTGTGAGATTCCCTGAACTTTCTGTTACCAGGTCGGAATATTTGGCTGTGAATGTAACATCACCTGTCTGAGGGATATTGTATTTGTCATTATAAGCATTCACTGTTAATGTTTTGCATGATTTAATATTTACCCTGGAATATTTTGAAACCATATTTATATTCCCTGAATTGCCGGCATTCAGCTTGCTGCTGTAAATGTTTGCCTTGATGTTCTTTGTATTGCTGAACTCCATTGTGCTGTACTTATCACTGATTTCAGCATCTGAAAACAGGTTTCTGGCAACCAGATTATCGTTGTACAGGTCAAGTGTAAAAGGCCCGGAGAGATCATCCATAGTGATCTGTGAATATTTTGAGTTCAGGTCAAACCTGCAGGTCGAAGGTATCCACAGCTCACTGCTGATTTTCATTGAGACCAGATTGACTGTCTTGCCATTTTTGAGCTTCATTGTGGTTTTGTTCATAATTGTGTTCCTGCTTTCCCAGAACGTATTATTAAATGTTACCGATGAGGGAGAATTGCTGAAGGTAAGACCCTGAATATAATTTTCAAGTGTTTTTGTGTCTTCCTCTGATTTTGTTTCAGCATCCACTGTCATCCGGAATTCAGTCTCTGCCTTATCCCAGGTATGGATTGTCAGGTTGCAGTCATAATTCACCATCACAATATTGGCATCCCTGTTAACATTGAATTTCCACGAAAAGGTCCTCTGGATATCCTTTGCCCCTGCACAGGCAGAAACGAATACAACCGATAATAAGAATGCAGCGCTTGTCCTAAAGATTGATATTTTCATTGTTTTCATGATTTGCTATTTTATTTTTTTCAAGAATTATCAGTTCAAGCAGCTTTATTCTCTGCTCATAAGTATCGAATATGGTATTTATAATCCTGTCTGAAGGGCCCAATACCTTCAGGTCGTTCATCGACTGCCGGTATATTGTATCGAGTCGGCTCAGTTCATTATAGAGTTCACTGATTATTGCTTCATCTCTGACAGGCATGGCTTTCACTTCATGTATCCTGTAGTTCACCTGTGTTTTGTATTGTTCCTCGCGTATTCCCAGATTACTGTCAATTGAAGAGAGAGTGATCTGCTTTCCGGCTGAAATAGTATAGATGATATCTTTTGTTATGTAACCAAGTGAGAAAAGTATGATGACCGTTGCTGCAATATTCCGGATACGTATCCATCTTGTTCCTGTAACGCGCAGAGCAGGTTTTCTTTTCTGAGTCAGCATCTCTCTTTCAATCTTCTCCCATATTGCTTCTTCATCAGGGGAGTCAGTATCGAGTCTGTTTCTCTCTTTTATCAGGTATTCTTCCAGTTTACGAGACATATATTTTCTGTTTTATTGTCCTGTTTAAAAGCTTGAGAGCCCTGCTGTACTGTGTTTTGCTTGTCGATTCAGTTATGCCCAGCATCTCTGCAATTTCCCGGTGTTTGTATCCTTCAAGTATGTGCAGGACAAGTACTGTTCTTCCTCCTTCAGGCAACTTCCTGATCAGATCGTGCACTATTGCCGGATCAATTGTGAGATCAGGCTCATTCTCTTCAACAGTTTCATCTGCAAGTTTGTCGTCGAGGTCGTCAAATATCAGCTTGTTCCTGCGTGCATGATCGATACATCTGTTAATCACTATTCTCTTAAGCCAGCCGGGGAATGAGATAGTGTTTACAAGCTCAGGCAGTTTTTCAAATGCGGTGATGAAAGATTCCTGGAGTATATCCTCGGCATCCATCCGGTTGTTTGTGAATCTTATTGCAATATTGTACATAGCCTTTGCATATTTCCGGAAAAGCATGAATTGAGCTTTAGGCTCACCGTTTCTGCATCTTTCGATGAGATCACTGTCGATATCAAAGCAGTCGTTATTCATGTTTTCAATCTAAAGACGAACAAGTATGAAAAAGGTTGGAACCATGGGATAAAAATATTTCCGGATGTAATTTAGTGTAATTCGCTTCGCTGTAATTTGGCTTCGCCGTAATTCATAGTAATTAGCCCTTCGGGCGTAATTCGCTTCGCTGTAATTTAGCCTTCGGCTGTAATTTGGCTTCGCCGTAATTCATAGTAATTAGCCCTTCGGGCGTAATTTGGCTTCGCCGTAATTAGTTGTAATTAGCCCTTCGGGCGTAATTCGCTGCGCTGTAATTTGTTGTAACTAAATACCTGTTGCTATCCTTTGAGTCCTTTGTGTTACGCCGCAGGCGCCTCTGTGAACTCTGTGGTTCAAAAAGGATTTCTTGCAGATGACCATAGAAAGGATAAAATCATTCCCGACCCGATTTGCATTTTTCCCTTTCCTTATTACCTTTATTATGAATAATATGTCATGAAAAAG
>CAZEYY010000186.1:2335-4719 GCA_964516485.1 uncultured Rikenellaceae bacterium | reverse complement strand
ATTACAAAATCATTATTCCACCACATTGACGGATCAGTTGAATAGTAGGTCTGGAATAACTGAGGCTCGGTAAGCAACGTGTACATAACAAACAAACCCCCGTAAGAATGGCCGTAAAGCGAGTTGATTCCATTCGTCGGGTAAGTCTTATCAATATAGGGGATCAGTTCATTTTTGAGGAATGAAATGAATTTATCCGCCCCTCCTGAAATAGCAGGATTCGGAACGTGAACCGGCAGGAAGTCCCTGTCGCGTTGATTGGCTTTATCGATGTATGTATTCGGAAGAGCGACAATAATTACAGGCGGGACATAATTTTCGTTTTTTGCGAATTTGTAGATAAAAGGAAACAGTTCTGCCACCCATTCACCATCGGTTAAATATATTACTTCATATTTCACTGAGGATCCCGGTTTGTAGTTATCCGGCAGGATAACCTTAACAGATCTTTGTTCCTTTAAAATTTCAGAATAAATCGAATCATTTATAACGGAATTATTCTGGGCGGAAATACTTGTCAGTTGTAAGAAGAATACAAAGATCAGCAGCACTCCGACTTGCAAGGCAGTTCTTTTCATAATTTCAGTTAATTAACAGGTTATGCATAAAGACGTTTAAATAATTTGAATGCTGCTTCAACAGAAAGTTAAATAAAGGTAAGTTTTTCGGACAGATGAATTGGGGCGTAATTGGATTTATGTTGATTGATAAAAATCCTGGCAATTCCTGGAACTGTATTTAATCATTGGCACAGTTGAATAAATGAACCGGAAGCGCTGTTGCAATGACTTTTTGTCCCTGAAATATTTTGCATTCATCCGTTTCGTAACTTTATAAAATTGTATATTGTATCATGCAAGGCCATATTTCACGTGCCTGAATAACATTAAAAGTATCATCATGAAGAAAATCAATCAGTTAATGCGCGACACATTGTCGGCAAATTATTCGGGCAAAGACAATTATGACCTTGTCATAATCGGAGCAGGATTAAGCGGACTTGCATGCGGATTAATGTGGCTGAAGAACACAACAGGAATGAAAACCCTTATAATTGAAAAGAACACCTACCCCGGAGGCTACAGCACTGCATACGAAAAAGGGGGATATGTTTTTGAAACCAGCCAGCTTTTTCCTGATATTGTCGATGTACTTGATTATCTTGAAATTGATCTGCCATTGAAGAGATTTGAGAATAATTTCATGCGACGGCTTGTAGTACATGGCGATCATGTGGATGAATACAGGATCCCTGCCGGATCAGAAAAATTCACTGCATATCTTGCAGATACATTTCCGAAGGATGCGGAAAAAATTCGGACGCTCATGAATTATTCTGTTGACCTCTTCAGGCAGGTAAGAAAGCTGAAGGCCAATGCCACACTGAAAGACAATCTTGGGACACTGTTTAAAGCTCCGAAAGTGATAGCGAATCTTAACCGTACTTATTCCGGATTGCTCGATAAATTCGGGATCACCGATCCAAAGCTGAGGGAAGTTCTGGAAACTTTTACATCCTTCTCAGGTGTGCCTTCCGACCATGCATCGGCAATTCTGGCAACCGGAGCCATGCTCTCTTCAATGACAAGATGCTTCCGTCCCTATGGGTTCTTCGATGAATACCCTGCAAAACTGGCTGCAAAATTCCAGTCACTTGGCGGAGAAATTCTTTTTAATGCCGAAGTTGAAAAAATTGATGTTAAGAATGGTATGGCTGAAGGAGTAAGGATAAAAGGCTTCCCTTCTGAGATCCGGACTGAAAAGATTATAACTACAGTTGATCCGATGCTGGCAATGCGCAGTCTCGTCGGAGATGAACACCTCCCGGAGAAATATGTCCGGAAGCTTGAAAAAACAATAATGTCTCCCTCATCGGTTAATGTCGCACTGGGACTTGACGACAGGATTGACATGACGAAATTTGACCTCGATTATCCTTATAATGTTGTTTCTACAGGACTTGGAACAGCAGAAAAGCTGTTTAATGCATTTCTTGCCGGGAATCATGGATTTTCAGATGATTGCTTTCATGCAGCAGTAATCTGCCCTTCCCTGACAACCGGCGCAAAGAATACGGTTACTATCCGCAGCACTCCCTGGGCAATGAACGGATGGAAGGATCTTCGCGAAAAAGACTATGAAAAATACAGAGAGGAAAAGGAAAAATGGGCAGATTTCCTGATTGACATTGCAGAGAAATATTTTATTCCTGGTCTCAGGCAGCACATAGTTGTAAAGGATATATCCACTCCTGCCACCTATTCCCGGATTTCGGGTTCACCGACCGGAAGTATTTACGACATAGCTTCACTTGTCACTCAGTTCGGACCGAAGCGCCTGCCGATGAAAACTCCTGTTCTTAACCTCTATCAGCCAAAATTTGC
>CAZEYY010000186.1:0-2235 GCA_964516485.1 uncultured Rikenellaceae bacterium | reverse complement strand
TTCCTGTACATCAGGGAAACCACAGGAAACGGAATCCGGATCCTTTCTTTACAATTATGAACCCATGCCTATGGATACTGCCAACAGTCTTCAGTATAAATGGGATAATAAGGAAATCCTTTCTTCAGTCCTGCTCGATGGCATGGAATCGCTCGATAACTGGGAGCTCTCTTTCGGTGACAGGGCTAATGTCGGCACAATAAGCCTTTCGAATGAAAAGGTAATTGAAGGTAATTCATCAATTAAGTTTGTCTGTCCGACAAAATTGCCTGAATTTCTTGGAGAGGGAGGCCGATACTGGGGCAGGCAAAATCTGACCCGCAAATTCGACCTGGAGGATTTTTCAGAGTACAACCGGATTGCGATAGACGTATATCCGGAGTTTAAAGGTTTCCGGAAGTTATATCTTACAATCATTCTGCATAACGCGGATAATGTTCCCGACCGTTACGGCAAAGAGGGCTGGCATACAGTGATGCTGAAGAACAATCAGTGGAACAGGATGGTCATGGAGGTTCCGCACCTGCCTCACGATAAGGTAACCGGAATAACAATTAGTTACGGCCTTCAGGGCAATGAACCGGATGCTGCTGATACTATTGTGTATTACATTGATAACCTGGTTTTTGAGAAGGTGGAAGCTGATTATTATGAAGGATGGGGTACTGATGCGGCTATATCTTTCTCACACTCGGGATATAACAGCGATGAAAGAAAGACAGCTTTTACTTCGCTGACAGGCGACGATAATTTCAGCGTTGTTGACATAGCCACGAACAGGAGGGTACTGCAAAAGAGCATTAAAACGGAGACGAACAATATCGGAACCTTTACAGTTTTTGATTTTTCTGAAGTCAAAGCCCCGGGAAAATATAAAATAGTATATGGCAATGTTGAAACCAGACCTTTCCCGATCAATCAGGATATATGGCTGCCTGTAATTGAAAAGATCACAAATCAGTATTACGTTCAGCGTTGCGGATATGAACAACAGGGGATACATCTGAAGTGCCATTCCGACTGGTACACTGTTTACCGGGGAGATACGATATGCATGGCCGGCGGGTGGCATGATGCAGGTGACCTGTCGCAATCGTACTGGCAGACTGCAAGTGCAACGGCCGCTTTTTTCAGGCTGGCAATGCAATACATGAAGGAGAACAGAAAACTCTCCGACCGTCTGATTCAGGAAGGATTATGGGGACTGGAGTGGCTTCATAAGAACCGCTTTGACGGACTGCAGGTAATTGATTGGACTACAATGGATTCCTATACTGACGGAATCATTGGTACCTATGATGATAAACACGTGCAGCCTGGAGAGAGGATTAACACAAACGATAATTATTATTCTGTAATTGCTGATGTGGAAGCCTCTATAGCCTTGAGGAATTCAGATCCTGTATTATCGGACAAATGTCTTGAGTCAGCAAATGAATACTGGGACCTTCTGAAAGAGGTCCGGCAACAATGGAACACGGAAAGATTATCTATCGCTTTACTGGCCGGCACGAAATTATATGGTCTGACAAGGAACGAAGAAGTTAAGCAGGTTATAATCGCCTATGCAGATTCACTTATGGCCTTTCAGCAGGCTGAACCCATGAACTGGAGTATTCCGCTGAGCGGATTCTTTTATGCAGACGGCCGGCCTGACAGGTTTTTCGGATATAACCACAGTTGTACTGCTGCTTCACCCATTCTGGGCCTTGTTGAGCTGTGCAGGCTTCTTCCTGATCATGAAAAATACCCTGACTGGTACAGGTCAGTTGAGCTTCATTCAAATTACATGAAGAGAATTGCACAACTTACTGCCCCTTACTATATGATGCCGGCAAATATTTACAGGTTGAATGGAACGGAGGACGATGCACAGATCCTCCAGGGTGTAAAGCTGGACGAGAACCATTATTTAAGGATGTTCCCTGTATGGCAGGCCTTCAGGGGCAACAGTTCCGTTATACTGTCTCCCGCCCAGGGACTTGCATCAGCAAACCGCCTTCTGAAAGATCCTGAAATGCGCAGTGTTGCTCTGGCCCAGCTGGAATGGATGCAGGGGAAGAATCCTTTCAGCCAGAGCCTTATGTATGGTGAAGGCTACGATTTCACTCCTCAGTATGCAGTGTTTACGGATGATATCGTGGGCGGGCTTCCTGTTGGCATACTGACAAGGGATGATCTTGATATTCCGTACTGGAAAGCTGCAGTGTTGCATAATTACAAGGAATTATGGGG
>CAZEYY010000185.1:0-4719 GCA_964516485.1 uncultured Rikenellaceae bacterium | reverse complement strand
CTGTGTTACTACAAATTATCAAAATAATGTTAATCATTACCGATAGTCATATTATATATTTCGGGCAAAAACCGGAACTATATGAAGAAACTATTTTCTGCCTGCCTGCTGATGATACTGAGCACTGTTTTTCTCCACGGCCAGGATAAAATAACAACAAAGGACAACAAACAGCTTGATGTAAAGATAGTTGAGAAAACAAACAAGGCTGTAAGATACTCTATGCCTGATTATACTGATGGTCCGGTTCTTTTGCTGAAGAATCGCAGGATAATGAAGATCGAATACAAAAATGGTGTCACTGACCAGATGGGTTTTCAGAATCCCCGTAAAAGCAATCCTTTTGGTATAAGCATAGGTGGAGGCAAATGGGTTACTCCCGGACTGATGTTCACCGCATCTATGGATTATTTTATTATGCCACAGCTCGATATGGAGGTCAATATGGGTACTGATTCCCAGAAACCCTTTTACCTTTCTGCAGGTCCGAGGATACACATTAATTCCCGCTATTCGGAGAACAGGCTTACACCTTTCACCGGAGCTCTCTTTGGCTATGAGTATGGTAAAGAGTTTGTTCAGATACCGCTGGGAGTCAATTATATATATAAACTAAGCAAGTGGAATCTGAACTTTTCACTGAGTGTAAATGAGCTCATATTCTCAAATGAATACCAGACAGTAATTGAGTTCAGGGGAGGCGTGAGGTTCAGGTTATAGAATCTACCGTTCATCAACGTAATAGTTCAAAGTAACCGGCCCCATCAGTCCGGACCTGATGCTTCCTCTGTATCTTGTAGGTATTGAAGTGTAATTATTTGCTATTGTGTTCAGTACGAGTACATCAATTTTATTTTCTCCTTGCTTTGTAAAATTGCTTATATCAAATTTCCATGGAGGAGCCAGCCTTATACCTGCACTCTTTCCGTTAATGAACAGCTCTGCAGATGATACAACATCCCCGAGATCGATTTCAATCAGTTCTCCTTCTTTTTTGTCTATATTAATTGTCTGCCTGTACCACATACCTCCGGAATATGCCCTCAGTCCGTCAAGCTCCGACCAGTCGCCGCTTTGCATTTTACCTGGCCCGCAGACCTGTTCAATGTATCCGTTAAATGCAGCTGCTCCACTGTAACCAGGCTCATAAGCTATTTCAATTTCGACCTCAGACGGCTCTTCTGTTAATTTGTTAACAGTAAAAGTGTAGTTTGTAAGCCCGTTTTCTGGAGTATGTTTTTCTGATTCTGATGCAGTCTCTCCGTTTACTCTTACATTCACTTTTCCGTGCACTGAAAATTTAAGCGCCTTTAGTCCGGGAGCTGATCTGAAACTGAATCTCCCCGAATTGCTTAACGAACAATCGAAAGGCAGAACTCCAGGATCATTATACCATCTCATAGCCACTGACTCTGGTTCAGGTACCTTTATTGCCGGATTCCTGAATACCAGGTAAGAAGTACAGGCCCTGTCGAACAGAAGTATTAGCTGGTTTGATCCTTTATGCAGACTTACCCTGTCAACTGCCGGATCAGTTATCTTATCATTGATGAGGATAATTGATGGTTTAATGCTGTCAGTTAGCATCTGAAATTCACCGTCAGAGGGAGCGATAACAGCTGTTTTCATAACATAATAACTGCCTGTCTTTTCAGGAATCCTGAACTTCGACATCTTTATTTCTTCAATATCTCCCAGCCTTATAAACTGGTCATAAACACTGCCTTTAAGTCCATGCCATCCCTGGTGACCATAATCACCTTCTACTCCATACCTCCATGAAAATGAATATGTTTCCCATTTTGCATTTCCACCCTTGCTTAGCCTGAGCAGTTCTTCAGTTGACGGCTTCTTTGCGAGCGGACCAAGCTTCAGGAACTGTGGTCCGTAAGAGCAGGTGACAAGATTTGATTTACTGCCATCAGCCTCTTCTGAAAGTCGAAGCTGCCTGACCTGTGCACCCAGCATTTCGTTTTTTGCCGGTAACTGGTAATCAGCCCATCTGTTATCAAGAACAGGACTGAGTTCAGTTTCCCATTTACTGTCAAGTTCAGTCTGACTGACAAGCGACTTTTTATTATAAATATAATCAGCTTTTTTCCTGTCTTTACTGAAAACAATTATCTGTATCTCTTTGTCGGTCAATGGCATTTCAATAACAGTTCCGTCTGTAGTATCCCTGGCAAATTTCTCAAGTGAGGCAGTCTTTCCTGTCCATGGATCCCATAGCTGCAGATTACCTTTTGCCCTGAATAAGCACCTTGTTCCTGCCGGTATTCCATAAAGCGCATAAACCTCCCGTAAACCCACAGTTCTGTGCATTACATACGGATGTGAGTCAATCTTATCAACTATAACGAAATCCCTGCCGTATCTGTCAGATATCTTTTCAGTTACGTATGAGGGTGTATCACAGACAATTAAGTTTTCTTCATTTATATCAATTTTATCAGGTTTATCTCCGACAATTACAATTTGTCCTCCGGCCTTGCTGAATTCTTCAATTTTCTGTAAGGAGGTTTTCTTCATTATTTTCATTGAAGGCACAATGAGTACCTTATATCTTTCTCCTGATACCCTTAACTCTCCCTCTTTAATTTCGCTTCTGGCAAGTGATTCATAATCAATAAAATCGAAATCAAATCCATTTTTGTATATTTCTTCTCCTGTTTCAAAAGCCGTTTTCACAGCCTTATCTCCATTCACTCCTGCAACTACTGCTTCCGTGGGATAAATTATTGCTACATCGCATTTATGAACACCTTGCGACAAAAGGTATGACAGTCGTTCGGTGCACTTCATCAACGAACCCATCTGCTGCCAGTATGGCATCCTGAAATGGTTATCAGGCGGAGCCCATTCCCACCAGCCACCCATAGTGGAATAATAAAGACCATGGAATGACATGAGGTTGTATCCGGCAACATAGTTTGCCAGTATTGCCTCGGTAAGCGCTGCAGAGGAGGTTCCCCAACCGCTGCTGTGGAAGCCTTCGAGCCATACCCTGGGCCTTTCATAAAGGTGTGATATGGAGGCTGCAACCTTTGCCTTTACAATATCCTTCGACAGGTAGGGCTGGTCGGAGCCGGGGCCCTGGTTCCACCTTTGTGTCCGGAAATAGTCACCAAATTCAGCCACATCACGGCCTCTTCCGCCATGGTCACATCCGAATATCAGACCCCGGTCCTGATGCCACTGGTAAACAGGTTTAAAGAAATTCTCCTCACTGAGGCTTACAAGAACATCATTATAATCGAGTCTGATATCTGTTGTACTGTCACCAGTAATATAATAAAGAGCGTCAAGATATTTTGTAATATCATAGCCCTTCCTTTTTCTGAACTCTGCAGCAAAGAAGTCATTCCAGAGATTTCCTGACACCCTGAAATTCAATTCATCGGAGAAGAAAAAGTTCATGAAGCCGTTCCTGCTTCCCTTCAATGCTTTTTCAAATTTTCCGAAAAAATAATCGCAATAAGCCTTTCCGCTTTCCGGATGCATAGGATCGAAAGACGGAATGAGCTTTTCATAATACACAACAATTACCCTGGTCAGAGAATCTCCTGCATTATAGTCGAGCTTGCTGCCTGTAGCCAGGTGAGAAATATCCTTTGCAGACTCTGTGATCAATGTGCTGTCCTTTAGTATTTTATATGCTTTGACTGTCAGAGCGTTCTCAGGCAGGTCAAGTGAGTTTTTTCCCCTGATTACATAAGATTTGCAGTGAAGTATGGAACCGTTGAGCTCCGGATTATTCTTAAGGGCCTCATCCATTGCAAATCCCTGGCCTATTCCAATAGTATAATCGCTCAGGCTGACACTCATGCCTCTTTTTCCTGCTTCATCTGCAAACCACCTGAACAGGTCCCACCAGGCATCGGTGAAAAGGGCTGGTTTGCTGGGATTTGACAACCCGTACGACAGTCCTCCGTAATCGAGGTGGCTGTAATTTATCTGAAGGCTTGAGATGCTCTTGCCGCTAAGCTGATCGAGCTGCCAGAGCAGTCTTTCTTTTGTTAATGTATCTCCCTGCCACCAGTAGAATGGCACTTCTCCATAGCCGGCAGGCGGGTTTTTAAAGCCTGGAAGTACATCAATATCAGGACTTCTGTCAGGATAACCGGCAGGCAGTTTTTCATTCCTGCTGCATGACAGAAGAGTTAAAAAAACGATGAGTAGTACGGTGCGCATAAATTTTTTTATTAGCCTTTTTCCAAAGATAATTAATGATTCCAAATGGATTTGCCTTATCCCGATTTTGGCATAATGTTGCTATATTTGTTCACAGAGGTCTGCCTTTAATTTTAAACAACGATTGAATGGCCCATTTGCCTAGTCTTATATACGATCTTGCACTTATCCTGATTACAGGTGCTGTAACTACAGTTCTATTCAGAACAATAAAACAACCGCTTGTTCTTGGTTATATTATTGCCGGTTTTCTTGTCGGCCCGCACCTTTCACTTACACCTACAGTTGCCGATACAGAGAACATCGAGATCTGGGCTGAAATAGGAGTTATCTTCCTTCTGTTCAGCCTCGGCCTGGAATTCAGCTTCAGAAAACTGAAAAGGGTCGGGGGGAGCGCTTCTATAACTGCCGTTGTTGAGATAGTAATTATCTTCATTTCAGGTTATCTGCTCGGTACTCTTCTGAAGTGGCCTGTAATGGACTGTATCTTCCTCGGAGGTATGCTTGCAAGCTCATCAACAACAATAA
>CAZEYY010000184.1:0-4742 GCA_964516485.1 uncultured Rikenellaceae bacterium | reverse complement strand
ATTGAAATGATGGGCAGCAAGGATAATCTTGTTATCACTGCCTGGATGCTGAAGGATGGAGAAGATAAAATTGTTGCAAAACGAATTGCTGAGGAGCTTAAAAAGGCCTCTGCATGAGTATTAAGTAATTGATTGTCTTATTGTTAATTAATTAACAGATGAATTTAAAAAAATTATCATATTCCGCGTTATTGCTGGCATTGCCATTTCTTATTAATGCCCAGAATTATGATCTCATAATAAAGGGAGGACATGTAATCGATCCTAAAAACAAGATAGATGCAGTAATGGATCTGGCTGTTAAGGACAAGAAAATTGCCCTGGTGGCAAAATCTATCGATGCAGGTCAGGGCAAAAAGGTAATAAATGCCAAAGGACTATATGTTACACCTGGCATCATTGATGCACATGTGCATGTATATTATGGAAATAACATGGATCAGGGACTCATGGACGGGCCCAGCTCTGTACTGCCTGATGCATTTTCATTCAGGGCAGGCGTCACAACAATGGTTGATGTCGGCAGCTCAGGATACAGAACCTTTCCTAAATTCAAGGAAACAGCAATTGATGGTTCCCAGACAAGAGTCCTTGCCCTTATAAACATAGCAGGGGAAGGTATGCGTGGGGGACCATTTGAACAGACCACAAAGGATATGATTCCGGCCAGAGCTGCAGCTGTCGCAAAAAAATATCCCGATATAGTAGTGGGTTTCAAGCTCGCACATTACAGCGGTCATGAATGGGGACCAACTGACAGTGTGGTGGCTGCAGGTAAACTCTGCAATCTCCCTGTTATGATAGACTTCGGCGGAGCAACTCCCCCATTGCCTATGGAAGAACTTCTTATGAAACACCTCCGCCCGGGCGATATTTATACACATGCCTATGCATATTTCCCCGATTCAAGGGATGCTGTAATTGACGAAAATGGAAAAGTCAAACCATTTATTTTCGAAGCTCAGAAAAGAGGCATCAAATTTGATGTAGGACATGGCGGCGGATCATTCCGCTGGAAAGTTGCAATTCCGTCAATTAAACAGGGCTTCATTGCTGATGCGATAAGCACCGACCTGCATACGGGAAGTATGAACGGAGGAATGAAGGATATGGCAAATACAATGTCCAAATTTCTGGCACTGGGTCTGACGGTTCAGGATGTAATTGACCGCTCGACCTGGCAACCGGCCCTGATGATAAAAAGGCCCGATCTTGGAAACCTGAGTGTAGGGACGGAGGCAGATATAGCACTTTTCAGCATCAGTACAGGTGATTACGGTTTTATTGATATTGGAACTGATAAACTTAAAGGCTCACAGAAATTTGTTGCTGAAATGACAATCAGAGCCGGAAAAATTGTATGGGACCTGAACGGACTGGCTGCAACAGAAGTAAAAAAATGACAGGAATATAACATAACAAACAATTAACCAATTTTAGTAACTATAAAAAGTCAATCATGAAAACAGAAAGAAGATCAGCACTTAAGAAAATGTTCGCATCAGTTGTAGGACTTGCAGGCCTTGGTCTGGCAGCAAAAGCAAGTACATCTGATGAAAAAGTTGCAGGAAATGTCACTAATTTCCAGGATGCTCCGCTTTTCTCAGGACATACAAAACTTGGAAACATGATTTTTATTGCAGGTAAGGGCGCTCACGTTGCTCCTTTTACTATTGAAGCTCATACCGAGATAGTTCTCAAGGAACTTGAAAAAGAACTTATCAAAGCCGGTTCTTCAATGGAGAAAGTTCTTAAGGTTAATGTTTACCTTAATGACATTGCTGATTATAAAGGCATGAATGCAGTGTATAAAGGACGTTGGGGAGCTAATCCTCCAGTGCGCACAACCGTTGCAGTTGCAAAGGGTGGCGTACCCGGAGATTCTCTTGTTGAAATGGACTGCATCGCTTATATTTAATAACCGATAAAACTCCAGATAACCTATATGCTGCGGTATATAGGTTATTTTTTTTCAAAATCCTTCATTCAACTAATTAAAAATCAAACTATGCTTACCACCTCCCGTCAATTCAATGTGAGAATCTTCCTGGTCACAGGATTTATTTTCACTCTGTTGCTGCTGTCATTTAAATCTGACAACAAACAGGATTTTGCTACCCACGATATAAGGATAGAACGGCATAAAGCTGTAAAGATGAGCGATGGAACAACTTTGTATGCCGATGTTTACCTGCCTCCTGAACAGGGCAGATATCCGACAATTGTTTCAAGCACTCCCTATGGAGTACAGAGAGACGGAGCCCATGAAATGTTTGTGAAGTTTGCCCGGCATGGATATGCTGTCGTATTCTTCGATGTCAGAGGCCGTTACGAGAGCGAAGGAAAGTGGGAACCTTTCAGAAATGAAGCAAAGGATGGTTATGAGTCAATTGAATGGGCTGCAGCACAGCCCTTCTCAAATGGGAAGGTCGCTACTTATGGTGGAAGTTATGTTGGTCATAATCAATGGGCTGCAGCATCACAGGCACCTCCTCACCTTGTTGTTGCTTTTCCTTCACTTGCTTCAACAAATATTTATGGAAACTGGCTTACAATGGGTGGAGCTTTCCGTCTGAGCTTTAATTACGGCTGGGGCGTTGTAAGGATGCCAAACAGGATCATGCTTCCTCAATACTGGCACACGGAAAGCTATATGCCGGAAAACTGGAAATACGATAATGTTCTGATGCATCTTCCTCTGAATGATATGGATATGGCTTTCGAAGGAGCTCCGGTACAGCATTACAGAGACTGGCTGAAACATGAAAGCTACGATGAGTACTGGAAAGCAATAAGTGATGAAGAACGTTTCAGTAAAATAAAAGTCCCGACCCAGACTCTTGGAGGATGGTTTGATATTTTCCTGATGGGAACAATAAATGGCTATACCGGTATGAGGAATCATGGGGCTACCCAGGAAGCTCGTGACGGTGCAAGAATGATAATCGGACCCTGGGGACACGGACCTACACGCTCATTCGGAGGCGTTGATTTCACACCAGATGCAATGCTTGACATGTTTCAGTTTCATCTCCGCCTTTATGATTATTACCTGAAAGGAATTAATACAGGAATAGAGGAGGAAAAACCTGTTAAGCTATTTTATATGGGAGTCAATAAATGGCGGTTTGAAGATGACTGGCCCTTACCGGGAACAAAGTTCACTGAGTTCTATCTTGAAAGTAACGGGAAGGCAAATTCTGTAAGGGGAGACGGGAAAATTATAATGAGCAAACCCTCTTCTTCACTGTCTGACTCATATATATACGATCCCATGAATCCTGTTCCCACCACAGGAGGCAATAACTGCTGCGGCACTCCTACACAGGCAGGGCCGTACGACCAGAGACCACTTGAAAGGAGAGAGGACCTTCTTGTATATACAAGTGATTTTCTGAAAGATACGGTAACTATAGCAGGACCTGTAAAAATAAAACTTTTTGCATCAACCGACGGACCCGACACTGACTGGATGATAAAACTTGTTGATGTGCACCCTGATGGCTTTGCAATGCCGGTTTCTGAAGGTATACTCAGGGCAAGGTTCAGGGAAGGGCTTGATAAAATGAAACTTCTGAAGCCAGACCAGACTTATGAATACGATATTGAAATGACCGGTACGGCAAATGCCTTCTTACCAGGCCACAGGATAAGAGTTGATATCACATCAAGCAATTTCCCTCAGTTTGACAGGAATCCTAATACCGGTGATCCATTGGGCACAAGTGCAAAAACAAGAGTTGCAAAACAGATTGTATATCACGGAGCCAAGACACCAAGTCATATAATACTTCCAATAGTTAACAACATTAAAAAATAAAAATTCACTAATGAAAAGAAGACAGGCAATAAAAAATCTTTCTGTACTTCCGGTTGCCGGAATGACAATCGGAGGAGTTTCACAGATGGAAACACTATTAAACACAAAAGAAAAAACAAGCGTACCGAAAAGGGATTTTTTCAAAGAGCTTGGTGTAATCCCGCGAATAAATGCCGGAGCTACAATGACTTATCTTTCAGGCTCTCTTATGCTTCCTGAAGTACTTGATGCCATTAATTCAACATGCCACGATTTTGCAAACATGTATGAACTGCAGGACAAGGCTGGTGCAAAAATAGCTGAGATGCTTCAGGTAGAAGCAGCAATGGTGACATCTGGTGCTGCAGGAGCAATGGTTCTTGGCACTGCAGCGTGCATTACAGGTAAGGATCCGGAACTTATCAGGTCTCTGCCAAATCCTCCCGGTCCCACCCGTGAAGTTATTATTCAGAAAGCTCACCGGTATGTTTTTGATCAGGCTGTCAGAAGCACTGGTATCAGGTTTGTTGAAGTAGAGGATGAAGGACACATGGAAAGATCAATAAATGAAAGCACTGTCATGGCACTGTTCTTCAACGGAGCTGAATCATGGGGAGGCCCTCCCGACAAGATTAAGCATGAGAAGTTTGTTGAGATATGCAAACGTCACAAAATACCATCGTTTATTGATGCAGCAGCTGATGTTCCTCCGGTTGAAAATCTTTTCAAATACCAGAAGATCGGGTTTGATCTTATAACTTTTTCAGGAGGTAAGATGCTGATGGGGCCACAGAGTGCAGGTCTCTTATTCGGCAGAAAAGACCTTATTGAAGCAGCCAAGCTAAATAACAGCCCTCATGAATGTCCAATCGGAAGACCAATGAAGGTAAACAAGGAAGAGATATTCGGAATGTACGCTGCTCTGAAAATATATCTTGAAAAA
>CAZEYY010000183.1:0-4785 GCA_964516485.1 uncultured Rikenellaceae bacterium | reverse complement strand
GTAATGGTTTTCCAGGATTTTTATCCTGTAGGTCATCAGGGAGGAGTCAGCATAATTATGCATGGAAAACGTGTAGCCTCAGTGGGTGACTTGCGTCTGGATGCCAACCTTGGAGGAGGGATGCCAATTTCAGGCAAGGTAACCAGGAAAGTTGATGCTGCAGGTAATACTATCACAGCTCAGGTTATTTATCCGAACCCTGATGAAAACAGATACAGTCTTTTGCCGGTTGAACATCCCGACCTGGACCTGAGATACAATGTAACAGTACATGGCAAAGGTTCATCCGTTGTTGTTACTCTCGACCTGGATAAGCCATTGCCAAAGGAATTTGCCGGGAAGGTCGGATTTATAATGGAACTATACCCGGGCTGCCTTTTCGGGAAAACATGGTATATGGATAATAAATCCGGAATTTTCCCAAGGCAGCCAAATGGTCCCTCGATAAAGGTACTTCAGGATGAGAAACAGGAAATACAGCCAATGGCTGCAGGGAAGCTGCTTTCTGTAATACCTGAAGATAAATATCTGCACTTCACAATTGAATCAAGCAAGGGGGAGATACAACTTCTGGATGGAAGGTATGATCGCAATGATGGGTGGTATATTGTCAGGAGTATTTTGCCTGAAGGTGCTGCCAAAGGCGCTGTGGAATGGGTTATTACACCCAATGCTGTACCAGGATGGATGGCAACTCCTGTTGTTCATGTCTCCCAGGTAGGTTATCGTCCCGGGCAGGAAAAGACAGCAATTATTGAACTGGACAAGAACGATAAAAAAAGAGATGTTCCTGTTTTGATCAAAATTGAGGCAGATGGCAGGGAAACATCTGCAGGATCATTTAAAGCTTCGGAATGGGGACAGTTTCTGCGGTATAATTATCTCAAATGTGATTTTTCATCAGTAAAGCAGGAAGGAATGTATTTTGTCAGATATGGGAACTCGCAATCCCAGCCATTCAGGATTGCAGCTGATGTATTCAAGCGTGATGTATGGCAACCAACAATTGAGTACTTTCTGCCTGTCCAGATGTGCCATATGAGAGTAACTGAAAGATCGAGGACATGGCATGGATTATGCCACATGGATGATGCACTTATGGCCCCTGTGAATCATACTCACTTTGACGGATACAGCCAGGGAGATACTACTTATACAGGTTATAAGCCCGGGGACCAGGTGCCCGGTTTGAATACCGGCGGGTGGCATGATGCCGGCGATTATGATCTCAGAGTCGAATCGCAGAGCGGGGAAGCATATATACTTTCAATGATATATGAAGAGTTCGGAATTGAATATGATCAGACTACAATTGACCAGAGTAAAAAGATAGTGGAAATCCACAAGCCTGATGGTAAACCGGATGTGCTCCAACAGATTGAGCACGGGGTTATTGCAGTTACAGGAGGTTATAAAAATCTTGGACGCTTATACAGGGGGATAATCGAAGCAAGTGTTTTACAGTATGATTTGCTGGGTGACGCTTCAACAGCAACAGATGGTTTAGTATTTGATAAAAATCTGAAACCCGGAGAAAAAACGATAACTCATTCCTCTGTAAATGACGACAGATGGGTATTTACAGAAAACAATCCTTCCCGGGAGCTGACAGTAGCATCGCACCTAGCAGCTTCTGCAAGAGTCCTGAAAGGATATAACAATGATCTGAGCAAGCAATGCCTGGAAATTGCTGAAGCAATATACAATCGTAGTTACAAATCAGAAGGAAGAGTAGTCAATGCAAAGATCCAGGCTGCTGTTGAATTATTTCTTACGACAGGAAAAGGCGAATACAAAAATTATCTTCTTGAGAACAGGGAGTCTGTTATAAAGGGCATGAACAATGTAGGATGGGTGGTAGCCAGGGCTATTAATAAAATTAATAATCCGGAATTTACAAGTGCTGTCAAAAATGCTGCACGGAGCGTTTCAGATGAGATCAACAAACAGGCATCAGGAACACCTTTTGGGGTACCATATAGTCCCTTTATATGGGGAGACGGATGGAAAATACAATCGTTTGGCGTGCACCAGTATTTCCTTTACAAGGCATTTCCGGATGTCTTCAGATCAGCTCCTGTTTTTGATGCAATGAATTTCATGCTTGGAGTACATCCGGGAGAGAACGGAGCTTCATTTTTATCGGGGGTTGGTTCCAAATCGCTTACAATAGCATACGGCAATAACAGGGCTGATGAGTCATACATTCCTGGTGGTGTTGCTTCAGGCACAGCACTTATAAGACCAGATTTTCCAGAATTACTGGAATGGCCATATTCATGGCAACAGACTGAATATGTTTTGGGAGGAGGAGCGACCAACCTGACTTTCCTGATACTGGCGGCAGATCATCTTCTTGAAAAGAAATAACTGGTAACAGGTGTACGGGTTGCTCTTTTTATGTTGTATGGTTGAAGGCTCACATCACAAATAGAAGAAAACCATTATGATAAACGGATCCTCATTATCAAGACGCCATTTTATAGGTATGGTACCCACGGTTGCTGTTGCACTTAATGCATGCGACACCGGTAATCATGAAAATCAAATCCCTTCGCCAGACTATTCAATTCCTGAGAGTGGTTTTCACGGCAGAGATAAAAGCAAAAGAGACTGGAGGGGGGATAATCGTTCCGGAAGGGTTGTCTTTCTTTCCCATTGTATGCTTAATCAAAACGCCCGTATTGTTCATGAAGGGGACTTCCCTGCAATGTTTGAGCCCCTCATTGATTACCTGAAAGAGAAGAAGGTTGGTTTGATCCAGATGCCCTGCATAGAACTCTATGTTCTGGGCCTTGGTCGTTTTGACGTACGGGTTGGTATGGAAAGTCCTGCAGGCATGAAGCGGCTTAAACGACTTATTGATGACCAGATTTTCACGATGAAGGAGTATCTTTTCCAGGGATTTGAGATAGTGGGCATCCTGGGCAAGCAGGGAAGCCCAAGTTGCGGGGTAACCCGTACATGGCTTGATGGCATTCAGCAGGATGGTCAGGGTGTCTGGATCAGGGAGCTTAAAAAGCGTCTTGAGGCAGAGAAACTTGATATTCCTGTACACGGTGCAGCAGATTTTAAACAGGATGAGACAATTAAATGGTTAGAGGAAAGGCTAAAGGAACCATATAATAAGACCTCTTTTTCAGCATCAATGTCAAAGTAAATTCAAATGTCGCCCCCTCAGGTCTTCCCGGTATGCTTTCGCCACCTGCCTAAGCCGGTGATCCTGACCATTCTCCGCCAGTGTCAATTGACCACCTCCTGCTGGTTGTATATATCTGTTATCATGCATCTTCTATTTTTGAACTTCATATCAGCCAAAGGTGTTCAAGACTGCTGGCTTTTGCCATTTAATAGAAAATTAAACAAGCACTATTGGTATTATTAATATTTATTCTTTATGCAGCGAACGCTAAAGCCTTGTCTTAAAAAAGCATGAGTTACAGATAGGCCCTTGCTTTCATGATTCATTGATATATATGTTGCTAAATAGGTTCTGTCATTAGTACTTGTCCACCAATGACCATGATCTCCGATTTCCTTAAAAATGCCATTTGTTAATCTTCTTCCACCCGGAAGCGCAGAAAAACTGAAAGTATTGATAATACATTGGTTTGGTCCGTTCCAATAAAAGGCATGGTAATCTTTTAACTTAGCCCCGGCAATGTCAATGCCGCCAAGAAATTTTCCCAACCTTTCCCATTCTTCCTTTGTTGGCACATGCCAGCCTGGCGGACAGAGTAATCCGGTTTCAACAGTGTAAAAGTTGTATAAAGCTCCATAAACTTTCTTGTTTATTGTTGAATCATTGCTGTACCAACAGTAGCCAGGGGAATTTGTATAAGTCCATAAAGAATCTGAATTTACTAATGGTATAGCTGTTCCATCATTATATCTTGTCGTTTTAAGGTTCTGTGCCATCCATATCTGGGTTCCTATTCCTACAGTTTTATAGACATTGCCATCTATATCAGTAATTGAATCCCTAAGGCCCGTATAGTCAGTGAATTCAGGGTAATTATTACTCTCACAGGCAACTGAAAGTATTAAAATCATCAGTTCAATTCCTGTCTGTGCAATATGTTTTCTAAAAGGAATAGTCATGCGGAACTCAATAAGAAACTACATAATAGAACTGACTTCCTGATATTTAACGAGGATTCATGAAATAAATTATTATGCCTATCAGGAATCATGCATATAAACTCATTGATTTTCTTCGTTTACCCCGGCCCCATGGGGAGCGAAGAAAATCAATTGGCTCCCCCTGGGGATGGGGTAAAACAATTGATTTTCAAGCATCTTTTGATTCGTTATGAAACATTCCTGATACTCAATTAAATTATTATCAGATTATTCTATTAATCTGAAATATATGTGTTCGGGTTGCTTTGAGATCTTAAGGAATCCATGTTTTGATGAATCTGAAATGATAAACGATGCTGATTCATGACTATGATAATAGGATCCAGGTAGATAGTTATTTGCCCGGGTTTTAATTAACTCATGAAAAGAATCTATGAGATGACATCCCGATTTCCCCGGATATTTCTTAATTTTAATACGGGAGTGAAAGTGTTCGTTAGGCATAAGCAGGGGAATGATTTGTGGGTCAATGAGTTGATTGTTGTTGCTTATGTGACTGACGTGACGTAAGTATAAGGATACTATACTGAAATGTAATTTTGGGAAATGAGATTTTTAAACGCAAAGAAGTAATAAACATATCATTACCTATATAATATGGATACTATAAATATGTTTTAAAACTATAAAAGCAAGTTAGGT
>CAZEYY010000182.1:0-4953 GCA_964516485.1 uncultured Rikenellaceae bacterium | reverse complement strand
GCAATTTTCAGATCAACAGTCCAGTATTTAAGGGCATCAGTTGCAAATGAATAAGGAGAATGCGGGCCAATTACATCGGGTCTCCACACTCCTGTTTTATCATATACCATAACATTTATAAAATCGTAGGCATCAAGCGCTTCCTGGTGAACATTCTTGTGAAAGTGTGTAGCACCCAGCGCTGCTGTAATACCTTTGCCCTTTGAGTGGAGAGCTTCCTTAAGTTCAACAACAAAAGGATTGTAGTTGGGTCCGGTATATGGCAGGAGATTGCCTTCTATATCAACATCTACACCGTCAAAACTGTACTCCTCAACATATTTCAGAATGTTTTCAATAAAACCTATCCTGTTTTCCGGCATAAGCAGGTTTTTCCAGATTACAGTGTCAGGTCTTCCACCTCCGGCAAGGGAGATGAATACCTTCAATCCTGCTGCATGTCCTTTTTCAATTATAGGCCCAGGGTCGTAGCCTCCATCCATTACGAGCCTGCCATCCTTGTCAGGATTTGCAAAGGCAAGATCGAGATAAGTGAGTTTATCTATTTCAAGCTGATCTATTTTATCGAAGCTCCATCCCGAAAGGTATCCCACTACTTTAAAGGAGTTGTCGGGTTTGTAAATGTCTGGTCCCCAGTCCTTATCGCCGGTTTTGCATGACATAAGAAAAGTAACAGAAAGCAATAATGTCAGTAATCTGAAAGTCAGGGTTTTCATTTTGCAGAATATTTGAGTTAAAACTTTAATTAAGCAGAACCTCTTAACCAAAGATAATAATTACATAAAAAAAACAGCACTGATTACGAACAATAATGAACAGCAGCTGTTTATTGTGAAATAATTAACAGTTAAATTACTGAGAAGCTCTGATATCATTTTGCGTGATAATATCTAAATTTATAAGTATAATATACTAAGCTGATTATGTTAAATATTCCTGACAGCGGACGAAAAAGAGTAGTCATAACAGGTTGTGGTTTCGGAGGACTGACTCTTGCTAGGAAAATGAAAAACTCAGGTTACCAGGTTGTTGTGATTGACAAGCACAACTACCATCAGTTCCCTCCGTTGTTTTACCAGGTGGCATCAGCCGGGCTCGATGCTTCATCAATACTATTCCCGCTTAGGAAGATTTTCCAGAATTATGATGATTTTCATATACGTAAGGCCGAGGTAAAATCAGTTGATGCTGTAAATAAAAAACTGGCAACAGCATCAGGGACAATAAGATATGATTACCTGGTTCTTGCACACGGGGCAACAAATTCATTCTTCGGTTCTGTTCAGATGCAGCAGAATTCAAAGGCAATGAAGACAATATCTGAAGTTATTGACCTGAGAAATAGCCTGCTGATGAATTTTGAAAATGCACTTATGGTTCAGGATGCTGCAGAGCGTTCAAAATTCCTTAACATTGTTATAATAGGAGGAGGACCTTCAGGCGTAGAGATTGCAGGTGCCCTTTCAGAGATGAGCCGGCATATAATTCCCAAAGACTATCCGGAACTTAAGGAAAACGGTCCGCAGATATATCTTATTGAAGCTGCTGAAAGGCTTCTCAATGTGATGTCAGAAAAGTCATCAGGAAAGGCCAGGGAGTTTCTTGAAAAAGCCGGAGTTAAGGTACTGACGGGTTTGAAGGCTGTAGGCTGCGATGAGAATGCAGTATACCTTGACAATGGTGAACAGGTTTTGACAAAGATGCTCATCTGGACAGCGGGAATAAAGGGAAATGCAATTGAGGGTATCGATGACAAGTGTTTTACAAAAAGCGGCAGGATAATGACCGACAGGTATAACATGATCAGCGGATATGAAGGAATCTATGCAATTGGTGATATAGCCTGCATGCCGGAAGGAAAATTTCCAAAAGGACATCCCCAGGTGGCGCAGGTTGCAATACAACAGGCGAAGCTGCTTTCCTCAAACCTTAAAGCCAGGCTCTCAGGCAGGCCTGAGAAGGAGTTTTCATACAGGGACCTGGGCACAATGGCAACTATAGGAAGGCATCTTGCTGTCGTTGAACTTCCTTTTGTACATTTCCAGGGTATTTTCGGATGGTATGTATGGATGTTCATACACCTGATGAGCATTGTGGGAGTCAGGAACAAACTGATAATATTCTTCAACTGGGCATGGAAATATTTTACCTGGGATCAATCAACACGTTTGATTCTCAGACCTAAAGGCTATTCCTGATATCATCAGCGTTATTTTTTGTCAATGATAATTAAAAAGATTATTATTGCCCGAACATAAACAACTGCATTAAATACGGTTTTGAATATGATGGAGATAATACAAATGGTTTTCGACTGGTATATTGGGCATCTTAATTATTTCACTGTGGCTTTGCTGATGGTAATTGAAAGTTCCTTTATTCCTTTTCCTTCAGAGGTTGTGATTCCCTTTGCTGCATATAAGGCGGCCCAGGGCGACCTCAATATATTTCTTGTGGTTATTGCCGGAACTGTTGGTGCCCTGATAGGTGCACTCGTGAACTATTATCTGGGATATTATCTGGGACGTCCCATTATTCATAAGCTTGCTGAATCGCGGTTTGGAAAGCTGATGCTTTTGTCAGAGCAAAAGATCGTTCACGCTGAAGAGTATTTTGTTAAAAACGGGAAGAGCTCCACACTTATCGGCCGTCTTGTTCCAGCTGTCCGTCAGCTGATTTCAATACCTGCCGGACTTGCCAAAATGAAGAAGAGGGATTTTATAGTCTATACAGTTTTAGGTGCAGGTCTGTGGAATTTAATACTGGCAGTAATAGGATATTACCTTTATGAAGTCAGAGAACAGATTTATCCTTATCTGGGTCATATTATGATTGTTCTGGGAATCGGATTTGTAATTTATCTGGTAATACAGGCCAAAAAGTCTAATCAGAATCGCGCTTAACAAGATCAGGTGAGAATGCAGGAAGACACACCGCAATATATTCTGCCCCTCCGCTGAAAGGAGTGCTGTATTGTACCCATTCCTTTTTTCCTGTCATAATAGCTTCACCTTCCGAGACTATGTATTCTGTGTCTTTTACCGCCACTTTCAGCTTGCCTTTCAGGACGACTGTATATTCTTCAAAATCAGGACATTGTCCGGGTTCTACCCAGCCTTCCGGGCTTTTCATGTGAGCAATACTGACAGCTGAAGTCTTGCTGTTTACCCTTCCAAAGTATTCATTTATTATTTTGTTCTTTGTGCCGGCTGCCTTGATAACTGACGGTGTCTTAATTATTTGTGCCATAATATTTATTAATCTTCCAGATAACCGAATTTTCCATTGTAATAATCTTCATAAGCCTGCTGTATCTCTTCTTTTGTATTCATAACAAAAGGGCCATGAGGGGCTATAGGTTCGTTCAGGGGTTCTCCGCTCATTACAAGAATAACGGAGTTGCTCTGAGCCTTCACTTTTATGTCTATTCCTCTATGGCCAAAATATACGAACTGGTTTTCAGATACTTCAGTGCTGTCGTTGACAATAATTCCACCTTCCGGAACAAGAATGCCGGCATTATATGATTCAGGGAAGGACAGGATTTCCTCAGCTTCCTTCAGCATTCTGAAATTGAACAGATTTACAGGTGAAAATGTAAATGCAGGTCCCTTTACTCCTTTGAATTCACCGGCAATAATATCTGCACTGCTCTTTTTGTCCTCGGATAAATATTTCCCCATCCTGCCGTTTTCTATCGCCTGGTATTTTGCAGGTGTCATCTTATATTTTGCCGGCAGGTTGACCCACAGCTGTACCATCTGGAACAAACCTCCATTGCGGCTGTACTCCTTATCGTGGTATTCTTTGTGCAATATGCCGCCTCCTGCAGTCATCCATTGTACATCACCTTCACCAATAACACCTGCATTTCCCGTACTGTCGTGATGTGCCACCCTGCCATGATATGCAATAGTTACTGTTTCTATGCCCCTGTGAGGATGTGGTCCTACTCCCCTGGGCTTTTCAGATGGCGGAAAATTGAATTTGGCGCCATAATCAAGAAGGAAAAATGGGCTCATCCCCTGAACTCCTATCCCCGCCAGAGCAGGGAAAAAGTTGTGAACACGGAAACCATCTCCAACCCAGTGGTATGGTGGAGGGTCCATCAGTCCCACAATGTTTTTGTAAGTGTCTTCCATATCGGTCTAAAAATATTAAAACATCCGGAAAGGGAAATAGTTCGTAGCAATTTAGCTGGTAGCTGATAGCTCATAGCTGATAGCTCATAGGTGACACTTCTAAGCTGCTAAATTGCTAAGTTGCTAAATTGCTAAACTGCTAAATTGCTAAACTGCTAAACCGCTATTTACTCGCGTTTCCTGACTGGTCAACAGCAATCACCTTATAATAGTAGGCTGGCATACTGTGTACAGACAGGTCTCTGAAAGAGTTGCTTATTGTTGTTCCTACCTCTTTTCTTGGGGATATTTCCACTTCGGGTATTTCTGACCTGTAAATCCTGTAATAACAGAAATCCTTTTCTGTGCTGGCCTCCCAGGTAAGGAAGGCTCTTTCACGCCCTCCTTCATCCTTCTTCCTTTCAACGTTCAGGCCTTTTATCTCAGCAGGTGGATCATCATCATAACAGGTTGTGTAAACAACAAGTGACTGGGGAGGAACAACATCAAGTAGATCATTGTTCTTAAGGGCAATTTTGCCGCAGGGGTCCTGGAGGTCGCCAAAATAATTAAATGGCACATTTTCAGGATCATACAGATATTTCCTGAATGGTTTGTCTCCGGCAAGTCCGCCCATACTGACTTTTACTTTTGTTGGCAGGTTATTTCTGTTTACAAGGGCAACAGAAACTGATCCGTTCTCCTTGTTCCTGATTGCCGAAATGCGAATTAGTGAATCGGAAGTCACAACTTCATGAGCTTCAGCAGGTCCCCTGAAGAACTTGGTCAGAAGTCCAAGGCAGTAGTAACTAGGTTTTGTAGTATAATTGTC
>CAZEYY010000181.1:0-4960 GCA_964516485.1 uncultured Rikenellaceae bacterium | reverse complement strand
GATGACAGGGAAGTACAGCGTCAGATATATTACGGTTATGTTGAAAAGAACGGGCAGGCAGCACCTGAAAACAGGCATCACCTTACGAACAGGATAGAAGGCAAGGGTATGTACTGGGTGCAGGATACAGGCATAGAAACCCTTGAATTTTATTCATCCGTTGTATCAACAAACTTTGTGGAACTTACACGACTCATGGATGAGCTGGGTTATTGCAGTCCGTCAGATTATTTACTTGTAAATGACAATATGTTTATCTACAACAGGACTGAGTGTGAGTTTTCAGGCATTTTTACTTCATATGTTGTTGACCTTTTTACTCTGACGCAGGTTGGTGTAAGGCTTGGTTTTAATGAAAGAGATGAACTTGAATATTATATGTTCAGGGGTCAGGGTAAGATTGTTGGAGAACTCACCCCACTCGGACCATTTGAAAAGCAGGGAAATGAACCAATGTTTGCTCCGGCTCCCGGTTCTCCCCGGCCGCAGGTTAAGGGGCAGAGGATGGCATATCGTCCTGCGAGGGATTTTATCCATATGACCGATGAGGCGGTTCATGAGGCAGCGCTTAATAGTACCACGAACTTTGCCCATACCGATATGGCTGTAAACAATATGCCATTCAGCGACATACTGGCAGGAAGAGAATTTACTTTACGCTACGATCGCGGGGGACCGGTTATACATTATAAGGTTGAGGATAAATTCAAACTCAGATACAGGGAAGATAAGGGAAGCATTTGGCAAGAGGTTGATTACAGGGCCTATGAGGCTGATAATGAACTTGCATGGTTCAGTCATCTTATTGTTGACAGCAAACCCCGGACAAGCTTACAGATAGCCCTGGATCTGACAAACGGACTGACAACCTGCATTCATTCCCAAATGGGAACAGAATACTATGGTAATGAAGTATCCTACTATGCAATCTTTGGAGTTGCAGAAATGGAAGGGATTAATGCCCCAAAATACATTCGCCATGAGCTTTCGGACGATCTTGTTGGTCATGCCTGGTCATGGACATATTCAAACAATATGACCTCCATGCATCTTTTTACTGCACCCAACTCTCATTCATGGACAATATATACTGCAGACCAGTCATTGGGTTCTCAGTGGTGCGGTCCGAGCCTGCTTGTAAAGGTCCGTAACGGCGTTCATATATTAGCGGAATGCGAGGAGGCATGCAATGGTCATGAGATGATAGTAATGATAAATGAAAAATTAAGGCGCGACTGCGGATTTGATTTTTCAGGAGGTAAAGAGGGAGTTAAATTAAACCTTGTAGGGGCAATCGGACGTCATATAGGGTATTATGACATCAAAAAATATTATGGCCCAAAGGCTGGAAGAAAAAGAGTATAGTTATGGATAAATCAAAAAACCAGTCAGGTTCAAATAGTGATCAAAACACCGGACGACGTTCCTTTATCAGGAAAATTGGAACAGTCATGACAACAGGTGTGGTTGTATCAGCCGTGCCGGCAGCTGCAAAGTCTGATGAGCGGGATGACTATGAAACTGTAAAAAGAATAGATGAATTATCCGAAAGAATTGCAATCCTTGAAGCAGAAAAAAGTATTGTTGGTCTATATCATACTTACGAATCACTGCTTAATGATGGCAGGTATGATAAAATATCAGTGCTATTTACAGACGATGGTGAATCTGTATATAATGGCGGAGTATTCAGGGGAAGGGAAACAGGATTAAACCGTTTGTTTAACATCCGGTTCAGGAATGGACTTACAGGTAAGAAGATGGACTCAGTTTCCGGCAGTAAAGATGTCCAGTCGATTGCTATATCAAAAGGACTTTTGCATGCCTCAGCCAGTTTTCCCTATTCAATGCAGGCAGGAAGCCCAATGGTTTCTGACAATGTGCTTGTCAGAATGGCCCGTTTGCATGGCGGGGGAATAAATAAATGGATTGAAAACGGGGTTTGTGAGTTATCCCTGACAAGGAAAGGCAAAGAGGATGCATGGATGATAAAAAGGCTTGAATACATTACAGAATCAAGATCTGTTCAGGTGCTTCCCTTTACAAAGGTTTTTCCGGCTGATCCAGAAGGACCTGATGCATTGGTTTAACGGATTTAATTCCTTGATACAATCCGTGTCTTGCCCGTGCTCTCCGCGAAATCCGTGGTTAAAGTAAAAAAAGGAGTTAGTGCAGTAAACATTAAAATTCCTGAACATTAATAAAAGTTGACCAATTACTGCCACATTTTAGATTTATTAAAAGTAAACATATTTCCCACCCGCTTTTCAGTCAATACAAATCCCCTGATCAGAAACGCCACAGGACAATTCGTGACGAAATCATACGGTAACGGATTCTGTATAAATAAACTTGACTTTGCATTTTTTCGGGTTTAACTTTATAAAATTATTACTCCTTGATACTTGAAATCAAATGTGTAAAAGCAGTTCAATTATCACATTTGCCTTTCTTGTTCTCCTGTGTTTATCCGAAAGTTGTTCGATCCGGGTAATCCGGCAATTAAGTAATCCGTCTTCAATTAATTCAAAAGATTCCACAGCCAGGGATATAAAGGTACACATGAGGGATGGTTCGCTGTATGTCCTTGATTCACTTGTTACTTATGCAAATGCTGATACAATTTACGGATTCGGATCTTATTATGACAAATACAGGGATTTGAAAGGATTGAGTTTTCATGACAAAGGCAATTCTTCATACATACCATTAAAAATCTCCCTGGACGATGTTGCACTAGTCGAGACGAACGAAGTAAGGGGGCTGACCGGGAGAGCTCTTACGATGGCCCTTGTAGGCGTGCCTTCTGTGATACTGTCCATATATTGCATTTCCAATCCTAAAGCGTGTTTCGGATCGTGTCCCACTTTTTATTCCTTTAATGGCATCGACACATCACTAATGGCAGAGGGTTTCTCTTCAAGTATTTTGAAGGCGTATGAGAAAGATGATGTTGATATGCTGTATCATGCCAGAGCAGAGGGCAATCAGTTTCATCTCAGGATGAAGAATGAAGCTCTTGAAACCCATGTAATCAGATATGCAAATCTTCTCGTATTGCCACGAACCGGAAATGACCGTATATTTTCTGACGGTCGCGGGGATTTTTTCAGATCTTCAATTATTCTTAGCCCCGTGTCTTGCCAGGCGTCAGAAGGGAGCTGCCTGAAAGCGGTGCAGGAAATGGACAATACTGAAAGATACAGTCTGGCTGATTCAGATAATCTGGCGGAAAGGGAAATAATTGAAGTCACTTTTGAAAATATCCCCGGAAAGGAGGTGGGACTTGTTGTCGGCTGCAGGCAGTCGCTTCTGACGACCTGGATCTTCTACCAGAGCCTTTCATATCTTGGTAACTCGGCCGGATATTTTGCGGCCCGGATTGAAAGGGGCGACAGGTCGCTTCAAAGGAAGTTTGACAGGGTGAAGGATGTTCTCGGAGGAATAGAGGTTTTAATGGAGAACGGGGATGGAAAATGGGAGACAGTCGGTCAGGAGCTGGAGCAGGGCCCTCTTGCCGGCGATGTCCACTTGATTAAACTGCCGGAAACAAATGAAAAAGAGATCAGGCTGAAGCTTCGGTTAACAAAGGGATTATGGCGGCTTAACTATCTGGCCTTAGCTTCACTCGATGAGAAAACAGAACCAATCCAGATAGAACCTGCCCTTGTAATATCGCCTGTGAATTGTAATACTGCAGACTCTCTCCTTAAGAACCAGGATAATCCTCTCGTGACCCTTCCGGGAGATGAGTATGATATCTGCTACAAGCTGCCTGAAGGGCAAAATGTTTATGAGATATTTCTCAAAACAAAAGGGTATTATATTGAATGGATGCGGGATACATGGATTACAGAAGAGAATCTCAAAAGAGCGGCACTATTATTTGGTTTTCCCCGGTTATTCATGAAAATTATTGCGAAGGATTTTAAGGAAGCAGAACCATCGATGGAAGCCAGTTTCTGGAACAGCAGATATGTCAGGCAAAATTAGGACTATATTATTTGTATTTACTTGCATCGTAATTGATTGCGGTTGTAACCGTATGGTGGTTCCGGCAGGTTATCGTCCGGCGCCGAATAAGATAGACAAAAGTATTACAGGAAGCTGGGTTGATGTTTCAGTAATTCCAAATCCTTCAATCGATTCAATTACAATTCTCAGCGGAGAACTTATAGCGGTTGAAAATAATAATACCCTACATATTCTCACAGCCGGTGAAGGGTTGATGTCATTGAGTATAAACAGGATAAGCGCTGCAAAGCTTTACCTTTTTACAAATCCCAATATATCTGTATTAGGTTTTCCTGGAATTATTCCAAATATTATCGGGGCTGTTTCACAACCCGAAAATGCAGGATACCTACTGTTGATGGGGATCCCATTAGTTGTAACTTCTCTGGCATTTATAATTGCCGATCATCAGGATGGAAATTCCACGCTTCGTTATCCTGAAATGAGTTCAATAAAGGAATTTTCAAATTATGCACGTTTCCCGCAGGGACTTCCGCCGGATCTTCAGAAAGAAAAACTCCATCTTATAATAAAATAAAGCGAAAATGCATTTACCTGTCTCCACTTAATATGGTAAACATATTCTCTATCTTGAATAATCGTAAGCAAACCAGTTATAAACCAAAAAATAAGGCCATGAAACCTTCAATCTTTTTTCTGGCAGCCTGTTTACCCTCTTTCTTTATGCCGGCTATTTCTCAACCAGTTGCCCCAACCCAGGGAAACAAAGCTGATAGTTTAATGAATGAAGGGAATATACCTGAAGCTATTGCAGAATACAGAAGGTTATATGACCTTAATCCCAAAGACAAGAGTATTGTATACAATTATGCATGTGCTCTTTCAATTGACAATTCAGTCATCAGGCAGTTTGACAGTTGCTTTAAGTATCTGAACATTGCTGTGGAACTTGATACAACAACTACTGCACTGACAGATCCTGACC
>CAZEYY010000180.1:0-4961 GCA_964516485.1 uncultured Rikenellaceae bacterium | reverse complement strand
AAGCTATCTGCAACCCTCCACCCCCAGCTCCTCCCAGCCTTGCTCCGCCGAAGCGGCTACGCGAAGGCGATGAAGGGGAGCCGATAATCAAACCAAACAAGCAACAAGCAACAAGCAACTATATTATCTAACCATACAAAACAACTACCCTATGAAAAAAATCAACTCTTTACTTCTGTGTATCCTGCTGCTTCTTATGTGGCAATCAGATGCTATTGCACAGTATGATGATAATGCTGTATTTCCCGTAAAAGGATTCTGCATTAATGCTCCTTCACCACAGGGACTTGACAGGTTTGTCAAATTTATCGGTGATGAACTTGCTCCGAGGGGAATAAATACTCTCTTCCTTCTTGGAGACTATAATTACAAGTTTGAAAGTTATCCGCAACTGGCTGATTCAAACGCTCTTTCGAAGAAGGATGTGAAGAAGATAGTTGCGGCCTGCAAGAAGTATAACATAAGGATAATACCGCAGATAAACCTGATTGGTCACCAGTCATGGGCAGGAAACCTGGGCAATCTGCTTAAGAATTTCCCTGAATTTGATGAGACTCCTCATGTGAAAATGCCTGAAAATTATGTCTGGCCTAATGAAGACGGACTTTACTGCAAGAGCTATTGCCCGCTGCATCCTGATGTTCATAAGGTTCTTTTTGCTGTAATTGACGAAATATGTGATGTTTATGAAGCTGACGCTTTCCACGGCGGAATGGATGAAATCTTTTACCTCGGTGATGACAAGTGCCCCAGGTGCAAGGGGATTGACAAGGCAGAATTGTTTGCAAACGAAGTAAGGGTAATACATGATCACCTGAAGGATAAAAACAGGGAGCTATGGATCTGGGGTGACCGTCTGCTCGACGGAAGATCGACAGGAATAGGTTTCTGGGAGGCTTCATATAATTATACCTGGAGGGCCATTGACATGATACCAAAGGATGTTGTGATATGTGACTGGCACTATGAAAGGCCCGATCAGACTCCTGTTTATTTTGCAATGAAGGGATTCAGAGTTGTCACCTGCCCGTGGAGAACACCACCGAGAGCAGTAATTCAGGCAGAAGACATGGCAAGATGGCGGAAGTATGCAACTCCTGAGATGAAGCCAAAATATTATGGAATGGTGCTGACAACATGGATGGATAACGGAGGTTTTATGGATGGATTTTATGGAAATCTATCAGACAGGGCCAAGGGCGCTGTTCATCCAAAAAATGCAGAATATACCCCCTGGGATACATTCAAGGCAATGTACAAGAGGATGGGAGAGCTTGAACAGGAGAAGTAAATAATTATAAATCAGTTTGTTATGAAAATCAAAACATGTTTTATTATTCTGGCCTTTTTCCTGGCTGCAAATTCTGCCTTATTGTCACAGGAAGCCGGTGATAAATTATTTCAGGTCAGGGGATTCTGTATCAGTTCTCCGAAAACATCTCAGGTTGACAGGTTTGTGAAGTTCATAAATGAAGAGCTTGCAACACGAAAGGTAAATACTCTTGTACTGCTTGTCGGCTATAACTATCAGTATGCAAGCTATCCTCAACTCAGAGATTCAGGTGCGATGTCAAAAAAAGATGTTAAGAAAATTGTTGCAGCATGCAAGAAGAATAATATCAGGATAATACCCGACATTAATCTTCTCGGTCACCAGTCATCGGGAAACAAGCTGAATAAGCTTCTTGAAAACTTCCCTGAGTTTGATGAGACTCCGCACATTAAAATGCCGGAACAGTATGTATGGCCGAACAAAGACAATCTTTATTGCAAGAGCTATTGCCCGTTGCATCCTGAAGTCCATAAAGTGATCTTTTCAGTTATAGATGAGCTTTGTGATGTCTTTGAGGCTGATGCCTTCCATTCAGGCATGGATGAGATCTTTTACCTTGGCGATGACAAATGCCCACGATGCAAGGGAATTGACAAGGCAAAACTGTTTGCCGATGAAGTGAACCTTGTCCGAAACCATCTTAAGGAAAAGAACCGTGAACTCTGGCTGTGGGCTGACCGTTTTCTTGATGGAAGGGCTACCGGACTGGGTTTCTGGGAAGCTTCATATAATTACACATGGAGAGCAATCGACATGGTTTATAAGGATATAGTAATGTGCGACTGGCATTATGAGAGACCTGACCAGACTGCAATATATTTTGCAATGAACGGTTTCAGGGTGATAACTTGTCCGTGGAGAACCCCGGAAACTGCTGTAATACAGACAGAAGATATGGCAAGGTGGGTGAAATATGCCACTCCTGAAATGAAACCCAGGTATTATGGTATGATGCAGACCTGCTGGACCTCAACAGAAGGGTTTATTGATGGCTTTTACGGAACCGTAAGCGACCGCAATAAAAGATCAGTTCATCCAAAAAACCCTGCCTGGACTCCATGGGATACCTTCAGGGCAATGTATACTAAAATGGATGAGCTTGAAGCAGCCAAATAAGGAGAAACTCAAGAACCCCCGAACCACCAAACCCCCAAATGGGTCTTACCCCCTAACCCCCATATGGGGGCTTAAGTAAGAGGTGGAAATATTAATTGTTAACCAAAAGAACTGAATTATGAAACCCACATGTAATGCATACAAAAACACATATAAATTATAATCTGTGGGTTCCATCATTCCATTAAAATCAAAATTCTATTATGATGAAAATAAGGACAATTTTTCTGTTTCTGTTCGTAATGTTTCTGCAAATGGACATTATTTCAGCTGCAGCGCCGGAAATAATAAGACTCAGGCAGCGGCCGGACACTGTGGGATTATACAGCAAATTTGAAGTTTCGCTGGAACTTAAATGTCAGTTCACTAATCCCTTCGATCCTGATGATATAGATATAAGAGCTGAGTTCACATCTCCCTCAGGGAAGAAGTGGAAAATTAACGGGTTCTATGATTTCTCAATGGCAACCCTCTGGAAGGTAAGGTTTTCACCCGACGAGACCGGAAAATGGAATTACCTGATAACAATAAGGGATAAGAACGGAACAGTAAGCAGTCAGCTGCAGTCGTTTATTGCTGTAACTTCGAAACATAACGGACCTCTGAGAGTCGCTGATAATAAAAGATATCTGATCCACAGCAATGGCAGGGATTTTTATGGTGTCGGGCTCTGGTATAATGACGGCTATGAAGGTTTTGGCAGCGGGAGGGTGGAAGCTGCTGAACTTGACAGGCTTAAATCGCTGGGAGTCAATTTTATCAGCACCTATATTACCCCACTTGAAACATGGGCTACCGGGGTAGGCAGATATGATCAGAATATCGCCGGACGAATTGATGAGCTGCTTTCTATGCTTGAAAAGAGGGATATGCTTCTGAGCCTTAATGTGTGGTTTCATTCATATCTTTCTGAAACAGTATGGGGAGGAGGAAATGTTAGGTGGTATGTCAATCCGTATAAGCAGATAACAGAGGCAAAGGATTTTTACAGGAGCGAAGAAGCCTGGAGATACCAGGAGAAGCTTTACAGATATATGATTGCTCGTTACGGGTACAGCAGGTCACTTGCCCTGTGGTTCATAATTGATGAGGTGAACGGTACTGACGGCTGGGTAACAGGCGATAGCCTTAAGGCAGCAGAGTGGATCGGCAAGGTTCATAATTATCTGAAAATAAATGATCCATGGAACAGACCTACAACCGGAACACGAAGTGGAGGAATTCAGGAGTTCTGGCATGAAGCTTACCAGGTAACCGACATTGCTGCCAGAGAGATTTACGAGGCTCAGGGATTCCCGATAAATAAAACAGGAACAATAGATTCTGCTGACATTAATCCCCTTATACACAGTTACAGGAACTATGCCGATCAGAACCAGAAGCTATGGCACGGTTATGGCAAGCCTGTAATAAACGGTGAGACAGGCTGGGCTCATACCTTCTATGAACCAGCTATGCCGGGATATCTTGCCCAATATCACAATGCTATGTGGGTGACACTAGCCACAGGATCATCAATGATGCCATTCTGGTGGGCACACTCGAGGTTCATCAATGACAATGTTGTCAATAACCAGATGACAAGCCTCAGGAATTTTACCGACAGGATACCATTTGCTCATCTTTCAAATATCAGGCCTGCAGAACTTAAGTGCTCAAAAGGCGGAGATATCTATGGGATGCAGTCAGATGAGTATATTTTCGGATGGGTTGTGAATGCCGATGGCGATGTTGCAAACGAAAGCATTACAGTATCATCACTGAAGAACGGAAAATACAAACTAATGACCTTCCATACCTGGAGAGGAACTTTCCTCGATGAAATTGATGTGACCGTTTCTGACGGGAAAATAACATTTGCCCCGCCATATATGAGGATCACAGGATCACAGGCAAGGTATATCGGTCAGGATATGGCATTTATCCTGCAATATATGCCCGATCCGGTGACATTGCCGGCAAAATCCAAATCATCCAAAAAATAATGATTTGCAATATTTTACGTAATACGGGATATCATGAAATTATTAATTTGTAAAACACGCATGGGATTAATTTCCCTGTGGATTTTGTTGGCAATAACGGGAATTATTGTTCCTGGTCAGACTGTATCTGCACAGAAAAAAAAGGCAAAGAAAGAGATTGTACCACCAAAACCAGCGATTGTCATTGCGGACAAGGGAGCCAGCCTTTACAGGATTGTTATTCCTTCTTCATCAACTGAATATGAACAGCAGGCTGCCAGCGAACTTCAAAATTATATACTGGAGATCTCAGGCACAGCTTTGCCGATAATTCCTGCAAACAGGTCTGTAAGCCCCTATGAGATACTCCTGGGGCAGAATGACAGGCTTGGGGAAAAAGGTATAAAAGTAAATTTCAATGAGCTTGGTGCCGATGGTTATGTCATAAAAACCGACAGTCTGAGGCTAATTATCGCTGGCGGAAGCTATAAGGGAACCCTTTATGGCGTTTACAGCCTGCTTGAGAAATTTCTTGGATGCAGGATGTA
>CAZEYY010000179.1:0-5008 GCA_964516485.1 uncultured Rikenellaceae bacterium | reverse complement strand
TGACAATTTCGAAGGCCTTTTCAAGCCATGCTTTGTCACCGGTGTATTTGTAAACTTCCCAGGCAGCCAGTGCCCAGACAATCCTGTCGGATGATACGGGCCAGGCTCCTCCGGTGCCGGTGTCCTGTATTATCCTGTCATTTGAGACTTTGGTCATCAGGCTGTTGATGCATCGCTCCGGATCCAGGTAAGCCAGGGAAAGCAACGCAGCGTAGCTCAGGTCACGGGTCCAGACTCCAGGCCATGCCTCCCCGGTCCGGAAGGTGCCGTCCTTCTCCATGAGCATGACCATCTCGTCAAGAGCCATGTTATGGAGGGCATTAATGAGTACATATGGGCTCTCATACTCCGGGTACTTTGAAATATCGTTGGTTAGCTTCCATGCAGATGAGGTATGGGCCGTAGGATCGTATACGTTGAAGACCAGCTCTTTTTCAAAAAAACCGTCTCCGTCAGAGTCTTCCATCTTCAGGAGTGGGTTTGAGGGTATGTTTTCAAAATCCCAGTTAAGGGGGTAGGTGTCGCCGGCAAGATACAGACCCTTGAAATCAGCTTCGAAGATACGGTTGCCCAGTATGTCGTCATAGAATCCGTTTTCCCTGAAGGATTTGAGAACCGGGTTGAAATCGACTCTGAACCTTACACGGGTGTTTGGCGGTAAAGGAAGGGCTGCATCCTTCCCTGAACCAATGTCTGATCGCTCTCCGAAAGTCATTTCGAGGAGAGTGGCTTCGTCTCCGGACGGAAGGATGTTTGCCTGGTGGTTCACCCCGAATGACAGTTCGTTGTCGCGGCCGTTGATGCTGAACTTATACTGGATGACAGGGTCAACGGTTGCACTGAGGCTCCTGTAGTCAGATGTCATTTCTAAAGGGCCTGTGGCAAGTGCCGTGAATTCACCCTGCACCACACGGTCGGCATAAATAGTGTATTTATTTGATTTGTAAATAATTGAATCCCTTTGTATGCACGATGAGAGAGTCATTAGTGCAAGGATCATAATGTTCAGAAAAACGGTCAGTTTCAACTTCATAGCATTGGTGCAGTTAAATGTACGGTTCTCAAATTTACCTAAAGTAGGGAAACATATTCAGATGCAAGGGGACTTCTCTCTGTTACGTTACAGGCAACATATATGCAGGTTTTTCCAGTGACATTTATAATTTATTGAAAATAAATAAAATATCCGGGAAATTAGGCGTACATTGCGGCATATTAATAAAATCAAATAATGAGTAAAGGAACAGTAAAATTCTACAATGAATTCAAAGGATTCGGATTCATCAAGGAGGAAAATTCACCAAAAGAGTATTTTGTACATTCATCTGGTTTAAAGGACAATATCAAGGAAAACGATGTTGTCACATTTGACCTGGAGCAGGGAAAAAAAGGATTAAATGCTGTAAATGTTAAACGTGTATAGTTTTAATATAAACATTTAAGAACTTGGGTCCCGCCGGTGACGGCGGGACCTTTTTACATCAATAAAGGAAATATGATAGAAAAGAAACCTGTTGTTCACAGCTCGCCCGATCTCTCGAAGATGAAGGAGGTTGTCATTGACCATCGCACAAAGATCTACATTGCACAGAGCGCTGATGCCGGCGAGGCAAAATCACGCTATCTCGCCAACCTGAAAAACAGAAAGCCTTAGGCTTACTGACTCTTGTCTTTTTGCAGCCTGACTGCTGCAACCTTATATTCTTTTTCTACCCGCCCGTTTCGTTTGGTTATATGCTGGCCCGGGACTGACTTTTCAGGTCTCTCGCCGGTTTTTCGCGTTTTATACGCCTCCCCGCTGTGATTTTTACTCAAAATTCAGCCTCAAAACACCTGTTCCGCTAGATTTTAACCTTATCATATTTGCCATTTGTCAAAATTCAGAATTTTGCAGAATTGTTATTGTTGATATCTATAATATGCAGTGAGACTGATAGATATGATCTGATCATCCCTGTAACGACATTTCGAACGTAAATCACCTGTAAAAAGTTTCCCCCTTTTGACGAATGTCCGGATACATGGTGTAAACGACCGGCACGGTAGAGTGGATACCTCTATATACTTGATTAAGGTTTTTTAACAATAGCGCATAAGTCCATTATATGGGCATAGGCGTCTTGCATTGAGTGGAACTGCGTCATAGATTTGCTCATACTAAAGGACCGGAAAAATGAAAGTTGTATTTCAGATTACGTCAAAGGAGACCGGAAGGGTAATGATAAGGCGCCGGAAGATAGCCAAGGCATTACGCTGGTGGCTTCGTGAGCGGGGTATCGTTTATGACTATGCCTATTTCCTTATATAAAATTCAGGTAATCAATAAAACAGGATATGGAAACAGAAGCCATGGGAAATGATTTCAGCACTTATTCGGAGCAGCCCTTCATGAGCAACATGAAAAGCCCGGCAACTGTCAGAACAAGGATCAACGGTCTTTTCTCCGAGCTTTCTGAAGGAGTAAGGCAGGACCTTATCAGTTACCTTGATGAAAAGGGGCTGGTCAATGATCCGTCAATGCTGGTCATACCTTCTACCAGACATTTTTTCTATGATGCAGAGGATATGAAGGGAGTGAAAACAATTGTTAACCTAAAGCCTCTGAATTATGTCAGGGAGATAAGGGATTTCGTACGCAAGGTGGCCGAGATGCTTCCCAACGACAGCAATTTCATCGGTTGCTTCACTGACAACAAACTTCAGAACGGTTTCTCTGACAAGTACGGAAATCTTCCAAGGGACCTTTCGGAGAAGGCAGAGGCATATGAGAACGGCATTGAGTCGCGGATACCTTTTATAAACAGGATGTACAGTTTCATCGATCTTAAGACCAACCGGTATCTCACTCGCAGAACAGCTTCAAACCTGCTTGAGGAGAGCGGACTTCAGATTGTTGGAATGACCGAACGGAACGGACTGACCTATTTCCATACCAGGAAGAGGTCGGCGCAGATTGGCTTAATTGCTTAGAAAACAAACAATTAAATTTTGTATAGATATGATTAAATATTTAATATCAGTTAAAAACAAGGCTGAGATGAAAAGACTTACTTACTTTTTTGCAGCACTGGTGATGGTAGCCGCGCTGGGTTCATGCCAGCAGGACGACAGTGAAATTATACTGAAGAAGGCAAATTCAGACGAATATGGAATGAGTCTGCCTGCATCATTTAACCAGGTAGTGCCTCAGGTAATTCCCGGAGCCAACAAGGGAGGCAACCGGACCTGTGCTGAGGTTGCAGATTGGTTTGAAACCGAGTTCGACTTCTGCGGTGACAGGCTCAACTACTCAGAGGGTATGTTTGACGGAGCGTTTCCGGAAGGACTGAAGGTAACTGTAACTGAAGGCACTTTTGTGGCATTCGAGGTATCCGATTTCATTATGATCGGTGACAAGTACTACATGGTTGGAGCTGTAATAGTAAAAGGCAGCAGCGAGGCTAACGTCTACGTTTATCCAGAGGGCTCACTTGGCGACAGCAAACTCGCTGCTCCGGTGAATGCATCCGGCAAGCCTTCAGGATTAAGCAACCTGACATTCTGCCTGGTTGAGTTTGAACCGGAGTTTCCGGAGCTGGTTATTGGCCTGAAAACTTATCTTGCCTTACCAGTCGAGGGAGAAGAAGTCACGTATCTGAGAAATCATGTTTGGGCTGTAAGCGGTGGACTGGATGCCGCAAATAACTCCTTGTTCATGGGCTATAATTTCTACGATTACAATTCCGTGAACGAGTTTGACCTGATGAGAGCAACACTGTCAGGTGGGCTAATAGGTAAAATAGGAACCATAAAGGCAGATGATTACTGGGAAGAAGGCATACATTATCTCGAGGTTGTCATCAGCCTGGATGCCGAGGACTACATGATTGATAATACGTTCCTCTATGTAGGATCATTGAAGGGCTACCAGGGGAGGTACTACACAGCCTTCCCCTTTAAGGCAATCGATGGTGTGACCGCGCAGCGGGTCTTCAGGATTCCTTTCAGCGAGATATTATTGTAATGAATTGCATCTGAATTTATATAAGAGGTCGGCCACTTTTAGCCGACCTTTTTTGTGTTTATACACATAGAGGTATAAAATAACAGCAGCCCTCACTTTTCCGCTCCCCTCTCCGGGGAGCATTCTGGATTTGTGAGGGCTGCCTTTCAAAAATTAAAAAGGACCTTCGGAAGCATAAAGTAAGTAAATAAAAACGACCTGACAATAAGGCAAATAGCTGGATTTGACTAACATATGCTAATGCATGGTAAACACTGTCAAAGTCGTGACAGACGAATTTAAGGGTGTTGTCAGGCAGCTCCGGATCATCTTTTTATAAGAATCCCTGAAATTTTTTAAGGGGAATGCGATAGTTTTAAGTATGTTTTTGTACTTTTGAAATAAGGCAGTTCCGCACGTGCGCTAGTCGGACAATTTTTTCATCTTTACCATTCAATAAGAAAGTACGTGGGGGGAGGAACTGCCTCTTTTTTTGTCCTGTTTATACCAGATCAACAAATTCTTACCGATCCCGGGTTTTCCCGGAGAGATTCCCGATATTTATTAAACAAAAAAGCCCCGCATCAGCGGAGCTTTTTTCTGTGGGCGATGTAGGAATCGAACCTACGACCCTCCCGATCCGCCAGCCGGCGGATGCGGGATGCTCTGAACCTTTATTTATAAGAGCCTCCAGCCGTTCTCTGTTCTTCCATCTCTTCAGTTGTTTTTCGCGGGTCTCTGCTTCCTGTTTTTCTGCAAACTCCTCGGTGTAGAGCAGAATCCAAGGTCTTCCTGCTGATGTGAATCCTTTTGAATGGCTGTTATGACGTCGAAGCCTTCCGCTTACATCCGCAGAAGAACCGACATAGAACTTGTCGAGTTTCCTTGAATATAGAATATAAACAGCGTACATAAAAAAATCCTACTAAAGATAGCAGGATTTTCCTTTTGTGGGCGATGTAGGAATCGAACCTACGACCCCCTGCTTGTAAGGCAGGTGCTCTGAACCAACTGAGCTAATCGCCC
>CAZEYY010000178.1:0-5114 GCA_964516485.1 uncultured Rikenellaceae bacterium | reverse complement strand
GATATTACCACAGTAGTACCCATTACAAGACCTATTATCAGCGATATCATTATGAAGATTACCGGAAATGAGGCTCCTACTGCTGCAAGAGCTTCTGTACCTATGAATTTCCCCACAACAATACTGTCAACCACACTGAAGAGTTGCTGGAAAACAGTTCCTAACAGCATGGGTGCTGCAAAATGAAAGATGAGTTTTCCTTCGTGGCCGCTTGTAAAATCCTGCATTTATTTTCTTTAGACCTGCAAAGGAAATGAATCTTGGCAATATCTCAAAACAACATTTACAACCTTTCCAGTTCAACTGTGAAATGTCTCATTATCTGTGCTTCCCTTTTGATTTTCAATCCGGATTTGATTGAATGTCTTCTGTCAAAAACATTTGATGCCACAGCTGCAATGTAGTCTATATGCCTGTATGTATAAACCCTCCGTGGTATTGCCAGCCTGACCATTTCCAGTTCAGGGAACCTGTTTTCCCTCGTAAGCGGATCCCTGTCGGCAAGGAGGGTTCCTATTTCAACTGTCCTTATACCTCCTTCAAGATACAGTTCCACTGCAAGAGTCTGTGCCGGAAATTCCTCCCTTGGTATTGAAGTCAGAAAATTCTTTGCATCGATGAATATTGCATGTCCGCCGAATGGTTCAATAAGTGGGATCCCGGCAGATTTCAGCATTGTACCAAGGTACTCGACCTGTTTTATTCTCGATTCAAGATACCTGAACTCAGTGCCCTCATAAAGGCCCTGTGCAAGTGCATTCATGTCCCTGCCCGACATGCCTCCATAGGTTATAAAGCCCTCATATATAATGTTGTATGTGGTTGCCTGCCGATAAAGTTTTTCATCACGAAGGGCAATGAATCCGCCCATGTTCACGATGGCGTCTTTTTTTGAGCTCATCGTCATTCCGTCTGCATACGAAAACATTTCTCTGCTAATTTCAGTTATCTCCATCCCGGCAAAACCTTTTTCCCTGGTTTTAATGAAATAGGCATTTTCGGCAAAGCGTGCTCCGTCAATAATCAGTCTAACTCCGTATTTTTTTGCAAGCGCTGACACTTCCCTGATATTCTCCATGCTTACAGGCTGGCCTCCTGCAGTGTTGTTTGTAACAGTAACAATTATAAAAGGTACCTTGCCGGCTGGGGTTGTCTTAAGTACATCCTCAAGCTTTTCTGTGTCAACATTTCCTTTGAAAGGATGCCATATTGATGGATTTTTTGAAGCCTCAATAGTGCAATCAACTGCTTTAGCCTTCCGGAATTCTATATGTCCCTTTGTGGTGTCGAAATGAGAATTCCCGGGTACTATGTCTCCTTCTTTCACAAGTACTGAGAACAGGACATTTTCTGCAGCCCTGCCCTGGTGGGTAGGCAGAAAGTACTGGAATCCGGTTATATCCCAGATTGCATCCTTCAGGTTGTAATATGATGAAGCTCCTGCATAGCTTTCGTCTCCGGTCATAATCGCTGACCATTGCCTGTCGCTCATGGCTCCTGTTCCTGAATCGGTAAGCAGGTCGATGTAAACCTGTTCAGACCGGAGATTGAATAAATTGAATGATGCATCTCTGATCCAGCGTTCGCGTTCTTCCCGGGTGCTTCTGTAGATGGCTTCGACCATCTTTATCTTATATGGTTCTGCAAATGGTAATTCCATAAAATTAAATCTTAAGTAAATATTATTTGATCTTATTACCCTGAACTGAGGCTTAAAATCAGCCTTAAGTGAATCACATTTCACAGTGATTCACGCTTAGTGAATTAATGTAAGTATAACATTCAGGTTACACGGCTTTCAGACTTCCGGCGAAAAATTATCCCTGTTTTTGATATTTCTGTATATATCACAAGGGAGTTTCTTCGTTATTGATAAAATGAATACCAATTTTAAACTGATTTGAGTAGTAAAAATAAAAGTAATTTGTGATATATTCAACCGGGAAATTCTGATGAAAAAAATATATGTAATGATAAGAATAACAGGCAGATTTGTTATAACTATTTTCGTTTTACTGATTGCCTTGCCGGCAATTGCGCAGAACGATACACTGAAGACTTCAACCGAAATTATTGATTCTTTGCAAAGATCAGGTCTTATTTTCAGTGACTTGCATAAAAGACCCGATATTTCATTGAATACTGATCAGGCAATACTTTTTCTTGAGAAGAGGTTGCAGCAGCATTACTGGAACAATGCCAATGATCCTTTGCGAAAGGCTTTGTCGCAACTTGTGTTTCAGGCTTCCAATCCCCCCTATGATTCTTCTGAGGTTTTCCTTAAAAGGTACCCATTTGATTCGCTAATGGTATCCTGGGATAAATTCTATATCTGGGAACCGTTAAGATTGAAAATACCATCTGCAACTCCTGAAAAAACAGAAGTACTTGTTGATACAATATCCCCTGCCGATACCACTTTTGCTGCTCTTCTGAGCGATTCTTCAATAGCAAATCTCAGCCTGAAGAGGGATTCGCTGATTATACCTCCGGAAGAATCTGACTTAAGGGATAGTTCAATCCTTGTGATAATCGATACACTGAAGCAGGTAACATCAGCCAACCCATTATTCCCTTTCAGGTATTATGAATATCCATATCAGGGTGATTCATTGGAAGTTGCTGTAAATTCACTACTAAAGTACATGGAAGAGAGAGACTCTTCGATAGTCAGATTCACAGGCCGGACCAATGTAATTACGCCTTTCTGGATCAATTCAAGCCGCGATTACATGGCGCGATACTGGTTAAGCAATGAATTTGACGATTCGGTGACAGTATGGATAGGAGGTGCCGGGCGGAATACAATCGGTCTCTATCTTGAACAGGGGATCAATTTTAAACGCCCAACAAGACAGGAGACCACTAATACTGAAGCACGTATTAATGTGGAAAAGCAGGATAAGTCAAAATTACTTGAATTACAGCGTGTTGTGGTAAAACAGCAGTACTGGAAATACAGGACCGAAACAAACCTCGCATTTTCACAGACTTCTCTTTTTAACTGGGTAAAAGGTGGTGAAAAAAGCTTATCCTCATTGCTCGACGTAACCGGATATGTTGATTATAATAATAAGCAGAAGAAAATTTCCTCAAGTAATTTTGCACGAATTAAACTTGGTTTTCTTGCTACCGGAGATAATCCCATCAGAAAGAATACTGATATTTTTGAAACGAATTCAAAAGTGAACCATAAGGCTTTCGGTAAGTTCGACTTCTCAGCAATAATGCTGTTCAAGACACAACTTTTACCGGGTTATACTTATTCAAAGGTAAATGACAGGGATACTGCTATCCTTGTTTCAAAGATCTTCAACCCTGCAACCATTACATTGGGTTTTGGTCTTGACTACAAGCCAAATGCACAGACCTCAATCAACTTTTCACCCTTATCCTACAAGGGTACTTTCATGACCGATACCATAAGACTTGATCAGACAAAATACGGCATCCCGGTAAACAGGAAGTCATTGCATGAGCCCGGTGTCAGCCTTAACGTTTCACATAACTGGAAGCCACTCAAATCTGTAGCTGTGACAAACAGATTATCGCTGTTTACGAATTATGTAAATAATCCGCAGAATGTCGATATCGACTGGGAAATGATACTTACTGCCAATCTTAACTGGTTTACCGATCTGAGGGTTAATACACATTTTATCTTCGATGATGACACAAAGACAACAGTACTCGACGATGAAAATAAACCTGTGCTGAGACCGGATGGTTCAGTGAAAAAGACAGCCAGGATTCAGTTCAAGGAGATGATCGGACTTACCCTTGCTTTCAGGTTCTGATTTAATTTAATCAGTTTGCAGAAACTATTTCTGATTGAAAGTGTTTTGATATTTCATACATTATAATATCAGTCAGGGGGAGCAGGCAGTGCAATTTTCACGGTGGATGCTGATTATTGATCCGCAGTTTACACAAGTCCTTTTTTTCCTTTCAAGTTTCAGGAATGTATCCATGCCTTTTTCTTTGATAATCATCAGGTTTTGGATCAATCCTGTATTGTATTTTGTCCTGTATCGTTTATCAAGTTGTTTTAACCTCTGACATGGAAGTTTTTCACAGTCATAACAGAATCCGGATTCTGTTTCAGCCAGAAGCTCACAATTTGCAATCCTGCAGCTTTTGCAGTATGTAGGTTTGGTTTCTGAATCAATTCTGCATCCGGGGCACTTGTTTTTAGGTCTTAAATAACCACTGCAGGCTCCACAATAGATCCCGCATGGCGCCAGAAGAATACTTTCAAAAGAATCGGGAGAAAGCATTGTTTTATTTGTTATTAATCAGTTCATTAATCTCACCGAGATGCAATTTAAGATGTTCAGGGAAATCAGCAATCATGTTTCCCATGGTAATTTTTTTATCCGGACCTGCAATCCATTCATTATTAAGCTTTGATTTATCTGTGTTATTAATCACATGACAGAAATGAATCAAAGAATATTTCCACAGCTGAATCAAATTATTCCAGTCCTCGTTTTGATAATTTTGAATTGCTATCCAGCGATCATTATTCCCGAAGGTGGCATAGTTTGGAAAAGTCAGCGGGCTTTGCTGATACTGAAGATGAACAATCCGATGGATGTTATTGGATGTTGAGTCTATCAGATGCCCAAGTATCTGTTTTACAGTCCTGTTCTGACTATTCCGGTAACGAGTAATTGTCTCGTTCTGAAGTGAAGCCAGTCTTGGTTCCCAGTCCCTGATTAAGGAGAGGATTTCGTTATTTATTGCAGCTGTTTCCATCATGGTAATTGACAGATTTTAAGTAGTATATGAATCATTGCAATGCAGAGTATACTGGCAAAAACTGTGGCTAGCTTTTAGGCAAAGTATTCTGTTAATTCACATTAATTGTTTAATATAAAAACTAATTTAGCTTCTCCCATTTCACGGCCGTCTTTATCCGCATCTAATTGCATCCCATTTTTATCAGCTATTCCCTCATAAAATGTTGCACCTATCCACATAAAATGAAAATTTAGATATAAATAGCATGGGAATCCGGCACAGAATGACTCTTTTGTTTTGTCTGTTAATATGGATTAAACCGTACAGTTTTCAAGCCATTTGTAGGAGTAAGAAACCTTTGTTAAACCTGT
>CAZEYY010000177.1:0-5126 GCA_964516485.1 uncultured Rikenellaceae bacterium | reverse complement strand
TTAGCTATATATGCTTTGCATTGGCCAGCAGGTATTTCTCTGCTTCAAGCGACCATATATAGTCGTTTTTTGAAACAATTTCATGCAATCCTGCGTATAATATATTCTGATGGCCCAGTTCTTCAAGTTTATAGAGAGATGTCAGAGGCATTGAGATGTTTGTATAAATGAGCTTTTTGCCTCCTGGTATCTGGGGAAGGTTTAGCGTAGTATCAACAACAGCATCCAGTCCGCCCACATGTGTAATCATCACGGCAGGATTGATTTTTCCTTCGCCCATCATCTTCAACGACTCCAGCATGTCGTCAGTATTGCCTCCGGAGGTTCCAACTATATGTGTGAATGCATAATGTACGTTGTAGAAATTAAATTCTGCCCTGAATTCGGGATTTGTAGGGCCTGCAAAGAAATTAAGGCAACCATCGAATCCGAGTATTGCATCTCCCTGTTCAACAACACTTTTGACAGGTGCAAATACAAAAACATCGTCAAAACCTGTTCCTCCTGTCATTTCCCGCAGGTGTTTAACCGGATTATTCATTTTGCCGGTATTGACATACATAAGTTTAACTCCTTCTTTTTCTGCCTGTTCCGGAGTAAAAAGACAGGCAGCCCTGGCCAGTCTGTTATCATCTATATCGGTCACAACAAGCAGTCCGGGTTTCCTTTCCTGGTGCAGCGCATAGTCGATGGCTCCGAGGCCCATAGGACCAACTCCCGCAAGAATTGCCATTTTGCCTCCTTTCCTGATTCCCATTTCATGCTTGTAGGTTCCGGGTGGAACATGATAGCTTGCATGGAACGCCCCAACGATGCATGACATTGGTTCTGAGAGGGATGCCGGGAAAAATGCTTCCCCGTCATAGGGGAGAAGACAGTTTGCTTCCATTACAATGGGTGGAATAAGTATGTGTGTAGCATCACCTCCGATATATCTGTATGAATAACCGGGAGCATTAAGTGTTCCCATGTGGTTCATTGCCGGCTGAATTGAGAATTTCTGACCGGGTTTGAAACTATCCTTCCATTTCCTGCCCACTTCAAGGATTATGCCTGCAAATTCGTGCCCAATCATAGTCGGATTATCATGTATATCATCAGGCACCCTTTTATGGTCAGCACCCTGCATAGATGCCTTGTATGATGACATGCAGATGCTGTCGGATATTACCTGTGCAAGTATCTCATCTTCCTTCATTTCCGGAAGTTCAAACTCCTCAAGACGGAGATCTTTTTTACCGTATATCCTAACTGCCTTAGTCTTCATTCTGGAGATTATTAACTTTTAACCTTTAACTCTAAACTCTAAACTCTAAACTCTAAACTCTAAACTCTAAACTTCCTGCTTACCCTAACATCACCTGTCCTCCGGTTACCGGAATAGCCTGACCGGTCTCATATTCCTGATCGATGATGTAGAGTATGGCCTTCATAACATCTTCAAGCCTGCATCCCCTCTTCATAGGCACCTGGTCTTCATAAAATTTTCTAACGTCGTCAATGTTTTTAGCACCAGGAACCTTACCCGCCTTAAGGTATTGAACAAAGAGCCCGTTATGCGGATCGGACCAGAGCGGCCCTTCGTAAAAGTTACCGGGGCAAACCGAATTTACCTTAATCCTGTCAGGAGCCAGCTCCAGTGCAAAGGACTGTGTGAGCCCGATACCGCCGAATTTGGCTCCGGCATATGCAAAATTCCTGTTGCTGCCCCTCAGGCCTGATTTTGAATTTATCTGGATAATGTCGGAGAAATAGTCTGGATTCTCTTTGTGCTGTATCCTCATAACTTCGGCTGAATACTTGGCACAGTGGAAATACCCGCTGTAATTCACCGATGTTGTTTTTGAAAATGCCTCAGGATCCATCTCATCAAGTCCGCCTGCCCTCAGTATTCCGGCATTGCTTATCATTATATCAAGCCCTCCGAAATTCATTACAGTCGCCATGGCAAGTTCCTTTACTGATTCAGGATCAGAAACATCCGTTTTTACAAACAGTGCTTTTCCTGTCGATTTCAGTGAAGACAGTTTTTCCACAAGGGCCGACCCTGTCACTTCATTCATGTCAGCGATTACAACATTCATGTTTTTAAGATACAGGGCTTCAGCTATCCCGGCGCCGAATCCCTGGGCACCTCCTGTAACAATTGCTATTCTGTTGTTCATTCTGTTATCAGAACCCGGCGCCTGAGCAATCTTCCTCCTGTAGTTTTCAACCTCCCATTTATCTATGAACGACACTTGTTCAGGTGTCAGGAACTTTATTCCACCGCATTTGACTGCATAATAACTGATCCTGACAAGATCTTCATAGATGTCGAGGATTGATTCAGCAGAGGCAAAACTCTCTGCAAAGGCAAAAATGCCCATGTCTTTTATTACGAGTACTTTTGGGGTGAATCCGTATTCCTCACGGAAACGTGGTAACTGGTATCTGACCGATTCAACAATTTTCTCTGCCGTTGAAGAATGCTCCACATACATGTATCTTGTTTTGCAATAAACTATTATGTCGGGAGTAAGCGGCAATGATATCTTGTGAAATTCCTGCTGGTTTTTGTAAAACTCTGCAATTATATTGTTATTCCTGTGCCTTATTACACCTGGTTTCTCCCCTGCAAGAAGCATTCTGAGCGCTGGCAATGCCTTGTGCAGGATCTTGTTATAAGGAATTTTCAGGGCCTCTTCAAGGGGGGGGACCTCAGAACTGATTGCAGATATTATATTTTCGTAAATGCTTTTTATTTCATCAGTTGTATCGGCACTGACAAATGATCCGTGGTTTTCAAGAAGGATGATTTTCGGATCGGAAGAATACTTTGCCCTGTATGCAATTATTTCATCCTCAAGCTTTTTGAAAAGGATGTAGCCGGGATCGGTGTAGGGTATAAACAATGCAGCTTCACCAAAAAGCCTGTTGATTATGTTTTTTGCATTCCTGCTGCACAAAACACCATTTATAAGGGTAGGGTGGAGATGAACAACATTGCTGTATTGGATAAGATTATGAAGGGAAGTCTCAACTGATGGTCTTTTGTTAAGAGAAGGATCTGCCAGGCTCCTGAAAAGGTCCTGTTTTACCTGTTCCTCCCTTTCCGAAGGATTTTCTGAATATTTGTTAGAGGATATAAGCTGCAGCTTATCCCTTTTCAGGGCAACTAGGCCGTCTTCACTCAGTTCTGCCAGCGGGTAGCCACTGGCTTTTATCCATAGTGTCGATTCATCCTTGAAAGATGTATTTCCTCCTCCTGCAATCACATAATTCTTATCCCTGCCATAGAAATGGGAGATGCTTATAAGTTCCTTCAGCTCAGGTTTCATTTTACCTTCCTGTTTAGATAATACTCAATTACATACTGTCCGAGAATGGCCAGTTCCTTTTTCTGTTCGCCGTTGTTTTTTCCATTTTCCATAACATATCCCTGGCGGCCTTCATATCTGAGATACTGATGTGCCGCAATTATACATGCACCTTCCCAGGCAACACGCTTCATTGTCTCATCAAGAGGTACCGATCCGCGTGTGCTTATAGTCAGAGGAATCATTTCAGGGCTGTTATGTTCTGTTCCGAAAGTAATAATAAAGCCTTTGCTGTTAAAGAAATCAACAAATTCCTTAAGTATTTTTCCGTCATTTCTCCCCGGAATAAGTTCAATGCATACAACTCCGAGTTTTTTTAGTGACTGATATAGTTTCTCATAGTCGCCTTCAAACTCGGTGAACTTTCCTGACGGATCATCAAGGAGTACCGGATAACATGGTATGCCGCCAGCCTTAAGGATGATTTCAATTATCTTGTTAAGTTCAAGAAATGACTTTTCATTCTCTTCAACAAAGGCAGCTCCACCGCTTTTGAGTAAGTTGGACCGGATCTCATTTTCAATAGCCGCCTGATTGTTTAGCTCAGCTTTTACCTTTTTCCCTCCGTATAAAGCCTCAAGGAAAGAAAGCTGTTTTTCCGGATCTGTGAATTTATTAACAGCAGTCATCCTCACTGCTTTTGCAAGATGGCGTTCCCGCACCAGTTCCCTTGCATAGTCCTTCCTGATCTTATTATATGAAAGTGTAAGTTCAGGTTCCTGTTTTACTATCAGTTCATTCAGCTTGCCTATCATGGCTTTCATCTGTCCCTGACTTTCCCTGATTACTTTCCACAGAGCTATTCTTTGCTTTATACCGGTATGGAAGGGATAGTCAAGTCCCTTGCCGCTGAAATAGATCCTGCCCGGGTTATTTGGGTCATTTATCCTTATACCATCCTGTTGTTCCTCTTTGAGCAATCCTATAAATTCAATGTTGAACAAGGGAAAAATACTGTTCTGTACACAGCCTTTATGAAAAGAAGCATATCCGTCAATTACATAAAAATCGTTAATGCCGAGAACAGCAATTTTCTCTTCCTTAGCCATTCTGAAGATGGTCTCCATGTCAGGGAAGGCACTGAAGGAATAAGGAGTATGAATATGCCCGTTCACCTCCCGGACAGTGTCGGAAGTTACTCCTTTCATCTTTTTTACAAGGAGGTCAAGGGGCGGAATGTCTTCGAGGAAATGTTTCATCTTTAAATCAGTTCTTTATTTCTAATCTGAGTCCGGCAACAAGATTATTTATCTCTGTCATAAGGTCTTGCGGAATTCTGAAATCAACAGCTTTTACATTATCTAGAACCTGCTGCGGATTTCTTGCACCTGCCAGGACACAGGTGATGCCTGGTTGTTCCTTTGTCCAGTTAAGGACGAGCTGCGTAAGTGTAACATTAAGATCTCCGGCAGTAACCTTCAGTTTTTCCGTGAACTCAATTATCCTCGACAGGTTAGGCTCCTTATAGAATGGAGTATCCGGTCTGCTGTCACCATCACTGAAATTGTGATCTTTATTGAATTTCCCTGTGAGCAGGCCTCTCTGCAACGGACTGTATGCAAGAATGCCAATATTGTTCTTCATGCAGAATGGAACAGATTCCTTTTCTATAGCGCGGTTAACCATGCTGTATGGTATCTGGTTTGATGCGATGTGGTAAGTTTTCAAAGCTTCATCCATCTGCCCGGCTGAATAGTTTGATACTGCACCGGCTCTTATCTTTCCCTGCCTTATAAGTATCTGCAGGGCCTCCATTGTCTCGGCTAT
>CAZEYY010000176.1:0-5191 GCA_964516485.1 uncultured Rikenellaceae bacterium | reverse complement strand
AACCCCGTGACTGCTTCGATGTTCTGACAAAGCTTGAAACAAGTTTTCCGGAACTCGCAGGTTTCAGTTTCTGGAGTGATGCCGGCTTCTATAATGTTGTTGATAACCTGAATGGGCCGAAGTTCATGGCTGATCCTAAGTTAGTCACCCTTAAGAAAAGATAACTAGATCAGTTCAATCTCTTCATCATCACTGACCAGGTTCAGTTTGCCATCCTCGCATTTGAATGTTTTAGCCGAGAATTTTTTCAGCAGGGTATAGTTATGAGTCGCAACAATAACGGCTCTTCCTGTCCTGCTTATGTCAGTCAGTAATTTGATGATTCCTTCTGATGTTTCAGGATCAAGGTTTCCTGTTGGTTCATCGGCAAGGATTATATCAGGATCATTTAGCAGGGCCCTGCCTATTACAACCCTCTGCTGTTCACCTCCCGAGAGCTGGTGAGGCATCTTGTATCCCTTAAGGCTGAGACCTGCCTTTTCAAGAACTTCTCCTATTCTTCTGTCAATGTCTTCCTTGTTTTTCCATCCGGTTGACCTGAGAACAAATTCGAGGTTATCGTTAACTGACCTGTCCGTCAGTAACTGGAAATCCTGGAAAACTATGCCGATTTTTCTCCTCAGGAAGGGAATGTCCCTGCGTTTTAGGGTGCCCAGGTTATATCCTGCAACAAGGGCTGTTCCGCTTTTGAGAGGAATCTGCGCATTCAGGGTTTTAATAAGGCTCGATTTACCGCTCCCCACTTTTCCCACGAGGTATATAAATTCACCCTTGCCAACAGTCAGGTCTACCCCGGAAAGGACAAGATGATCCTGTTGCCAGATTGCACAGTCTGTAAGCTGAATAATTACATCAAGAGGCAATGTTTCCTCCATAATAGCTTGTTTATTAATGCAAAAACATATCAGGATGAACATATTTGCAGTCCAGCCTGATGCAAAATAACGAAAGAATTGATAAATAACATTTGGATGTTAATAAATTCAGTAATAAAGGCCGGCACACGGCGTTTATATGTTGTAATTTTACGCTTAATTGTAAAAAAAACAAGGTTGACGTACAAGGCTAAGAATCAGATTATCATGCAGATGTGTGCTATTTTGTATTTCTGTAAGGTTTCCTGATGAAAGCCTAAACTTATAAATTATGAACAGAAAAAAACTCTTGTTCCTTTCAGGATTCCTGTTAATAATATGCAGTACACTACATGCCCAGGTGACTTTTACAGGCGAACAGCTGCAATCTGATTTCAACAGGGCAATGGAACTTTACAATAAAGAGAAGTATGCTGCTGCAATTAAGCTTTTTGATAACTTCCTGAGCGAAGAATTACTCTCCCCGGAAAAAGAGCTTGACGATGCAAAATATTACAGTGCAGTTTCCGCAATACGGCTTTTCAATCCTGATGCGGAATACAGAATGTTGAAGTACCTGGCAGAATATCCTGAGAGCCACAGAAGCAATGAGGCAAAACTGATACTTGGCGATTATTTTTACCAGAACAAGAATTACAGAAAGTCTTCAACTTACTATGAATCAGTAAACCGGCAGCATCTTGAACAGAAACAGCTCCCGGAATATTTTTTCAGGTACGGATATTCATTATACAGCAAGGGGGAGCCGGGCAAGGCTCTTGTTATGTTTTCTGAGATTAAGGACATCGATACCGAATATACTCCGCCTGCATTGTATTATTATTCTCAGATAGCCTACGAGCAGAAGATGTACAGGTCAGCAATGGAAGGCTTCATGAAACTGAAGGATGATGAAACTTTTGGTTCGGTTGTTCCTTTCTATATTGTTCAGATACTGTACATTGACAAGGATTATGATGGCATTCTGAAAGTGGCTCCGGAGCTTCTTAAGTCAGCCGGAAAGGAAAGAAGCATTGAATTATACAGGTTTATTGGTGATGCTCATTATAACAAGGGTAATTTTGCCGAGGCGCTTACTTATCTCCGGAAGTACTCAGAAGGAGCAAAGGCAAGTGAAAGAACAGATAAGTATCAGCTTGGGTACTGTTACTATAAAACCGGTGATATAGACAATGCTGTCAGGATTTTTCTTGAGATAGGCGCAAAAAATGATCTGCTGAGCCAGAACATCTGGAACCTTCTTGGAGATTGCTACATGAAGAAGAATGATAAGAACAGGGCACGCCTGGCCTTCGGGGAAGCTTCCAAACTGAGCTTTGACAAAGTTATACAGGAAGAATCGCTCTTCAATTTTGCGAAACTGACTTATGAAACTTCATACTCTCCTTTCGGAGAAACAATAGCTGCACTTACAGAATACATTCAGCTCTATCCTGGTTCGGAAAAGATACAGGAAGCTTATGATTATCTTGTTTCTGCATACCTGCAGATGAAAAATTATAAAGCGGCACTTTCATCGCTTGACAAGATAGCAAAGAAGGATAAAAAGCTTGAAGAAGCCTATCAGCGGGTAGCTTTTTACAGGGGACAGGAGTTATTCAGAAACATGGAAATGGAAGCGGCAATTGCAATGTTCGAGAAGTCGCTCAAATATGAAAAATACGACAGGTCGCTAAGGGCAAAAGCTGTATACTGGAGGGGAGAAGCCTGGTACAGGCTGGCTCATTATGACAAGGCCAAGGCTGACTATGAAATGTTCATGGGCATACCTGGCTCAATGAGTGTGGAGGAATATAAAATGGTAAGATACAACCTCGGTTCTGCTCTCTTCAACCTTCAGGATTATTCAAATGCACTTAATCACTTTAAAACATTTGAGACTTCTTCAGCTGATGTAAAGGCTGAGGTAATGGCAGATGCACTCAACCGTATAGCTGACTGTTACTTCATAACAACTGATTACCAGACAGCAATACAGTATTATGATAAGGTTATTGCATTCGGCAACCAGGATGTTGATTATGCAATGTTTCAGAAGGGTTTTTCACTCGGACTTATGAATAACAACAGGGGAAAGACCGATGTTCTCACAGCTCTGCTTTCAAGATTCCCGGCTTCATCAATTATCCCAAATGCAATTTTTGAGAGGGGAAGGGCCTACATTGTTCTTGATGATTATACAAAAGGAGAGTCAGATTTCAACACGGTTATATCCGATTATCCTGCAAGCCCGTTTGTTCCCCGTGCAATTGTACAGCTGGGACTTCTGTATTACAATCTTGGTCAGAATGATAAGGCTGTGGCCCAGTATAAGAAGGTTATAGAAAACTACAAGTCAACTCCTGAGTCGCGTTATGCCCTTACAGGTCTCAAAAATGCTTATGTTGAGATGAATGATGTGGAAGCTTACTTCACTTATGTAAAAACTGTTGAAGGCTTCGGAGATGTTAATTTGTCGCAGAAAGACTCACTCCTGTACACATCCGGAGAAAATCTGTACATAGCTTCAAACTATGTGAAGGCAGGCGAGGTATTCAGTAATTATCTTACAGAGTTTCCTTCCGGAAGCTTCAGGCTGAATGCACGTTTCTACCTGGCTGAATGCCTCAGGATGTCAGAGAAAAACGATGAGGCTCTGAAATATTATAAGGAGGTATCAGCGGAGGAAAATAATCCTTTCCTGGAGCAGTCACTTATGGCAGCCTCTGATATACTATTCGGGAATGAAGATTTTGAAGAAGCGCTTGAATATTACAGGAAGCTTGCACTTGCGGCCTCAAATGACATGAACCGGCTTACAGCATATAAAGGCCAGTTGCAATCAGCTTCCTTCATAGGTGATGCACAGAGCACAATTGCCGCTGCTGACAAGATAAGCTCCATGCCTGATATTCCTGAAGAACTTTTAAGGGAATCAGTATTCATGAGGGCTAAGGCCAATTATTCTCTGAATAATTATGACCAGGCGCTTACTGATTTCAAACTTGTGGGAACAGAGATAACAAGCATTGAAGGTGCAGAATCAAAATACAGGATTGCTGAACTTCTTGAGAAACAGGGTAAGACAGCGGATGCTGAAAGGGTGATTCAGGAATTCATTGACCAGAAGACACCCCATCAGTACTGGATGGGAAGAGTATTCCTCCTGCTTGCAGAGATAAGCCAGAAAAAGGGTGATGCATTCCAGGCGAGGATAACACTTCAGAGTCTCCGCGATTATTATGAGATTGACAATGACGGAATTCTGGATGAGGTTAAGTCAAAGCTGGCCGCCCTTGATGAGAATAAGCAGCAGTAGTTATTAAAACATAGCAGTACCAGGTGAAAAGAAAAAAACTGAATATGACCAGAAAAATCACTATATCAATTTTTATATTGCTTGCTGCAGGTTCTGCACTTGTAGCCCAGGAAAAACAGGGAACTGATTTTAAAAGGGAGGTTACACTGTATAATCCCTACAAACCAACCCTTAATGTTATCAGAAAGAGAAGTTTTCTTCCCGATATACGGGATACTGCTAAGTCAAAGCCCGCATTTAGTTATATTGTCACTGCTGAGCCCCTTATGCCGGAATATAATATCAGCCCTATAAAGGCTGCTGCCCTTCTGCCTGATCCCCTGCCTAAACTGTACAAAAGCTATATTTCAGCCGGACTTGGTACTTACCTGAGTCCTTTCGGCGAGCTCAGCATAAGTAATGAAAGATCAAAGAAAGGCGCAATAGGCCTTTACGCCAGGCATTTTTCAACAAACGGTAAAGTAAAGCTCGATAATGATGAAAAGGTCTTTGCCGGGTATATGGATAATGATGCTTCACTTTATGGTAAAAAATTTTTTAAGAAGAGCCTGCTTGAAGGATCTGTTGATTTTGCAGCCAAAACAAGGTATGCCTATGGTTATGCTCCGGAAATAACTGGGTATGCTCCGGAAAAGGATGACATACGGATGAAATATGAAAATGCAGGTGCAAAAGCTTCATTTTCATCTGAAACCCTTGACTCATCCGATCTGTCCTACGACATCGACCTGGCATACAACTTTTTCAACCACACAAAGGATATGCAGCTTCATAAGATCGCTCTTGACGGGGATTTTGCAAAATCGATCAAGGGTTTCTATGCAGGCGCAGGTGTCAATTATGAGTTTTTTATTCCCTCTGATTCTGTATCTGAGGAAAATGAATATATATTCTCCATAAGCCCTTTTGTAAAGAAGTCAAGTGAGCTGTGGAATTTTAAGCTCGGATTTGAAGCACTCAGGGACAGGGAGAATATAATGCATATCTATCCTGATATTGAATTCGGATTCAATATTGT
>CAZEYY010000175.1:0-5268 GCA_964516485.1 uncultured Rikenellaceae bacterium | reverse complement strand
GAATTACAGCGAAGCGAATTACAGCGAAGCGAATTACAGCGAAGCGAATTACAGCAAAGCGAATTACAGCGAAGCGAATTACAGCAAAGCGAATTACAGCGTAGCGAATTACAGCAAAGCGAATTACAGCGTAGCGAATTACAGCGAAGCGAATTACCGCGAAGCGAATTACAGCGTAGCGAATTACAGCGAAGCGAATTACTATAAATTACAAACTACTTCGCCAGTTCCACGACTGCATATTTCGATATACGCCAGAATTCTGCGGGATCCTTGATTTCAATATGATCAATCAGATCGCCTTCCCGGATGAAAGTATAGGAAGAACCCGGATGTTCAGAGATAAGTTTTGCTTCTTTTGAATTTACAGGTATCGATTTTGTTTTAGTGATATCTATCTGTATGAAAACAGTATCCGAAAAGTTCTCGGCGATTGTCTTTGTTCTGCCAAGACCGATAAACCCTCCTTCCTTTGTCAGAAGGCCCTTTGCTTTCAGCTCCCTGAAAGTCCCGCAGGCATAATAAGCCTTGTTCAGCTCATTTATCTGACTTACAATCACCTCATCTTTCTGTTCGATTGTTTCCTGCATTATATCCACCTGTACATTCAGCTGTTCGATCTCAAAATCCTTGTCAACAAGCTCATTTTTAAGGTCAGACACAAGATTCTCGCTTTTCTTAATTTCAAGTTCCAGGTCAGCTACTTTCTGATTAAGAGCCTTTATTGTAACCCCGGATTTTGCAAGCTGTCTGGTCAGTGAAGCAATCTTCTTCTTGTTCTGTTCCAGGAGAGTGTTTATTGTCTGAATATCCTCAAGTATTTTAATTCTCCTGTCTTCAGGCAATTCATTTCCCTTTGAATTTATTGTAATGAAATTCTGTTTCTCCTTAATAAGAGCGATATTCTTTTCAATCTCATCAAATGTTGAAATCCATTCATTTATAAGAGAATCCCTGACAGATATTTCGCCTGTAAGAGTAGTCTTCTGGCTCTCCATCTGATTAAGTTGTTTATTATGGTCGCTTCTGTAAATGAAGAATACCAGCACAGCCAGAATCACAAGAAGCAGGAAGCTTGTCCTGTAAGCCCTTTTTACACCCTTACTTTCACCTTCCCGTCTTGCCTTTTCAAGCTTGTCATTAATGTCAGTACCTGCATTATTGCCCTGAAGAGGGCTCTTGTTTTCATTACTCTCCATATTCATCGTATTTCCTCCTTTTAATATTTGCCAGAAATGCTGATAAGATATCTAAATTACTCAAGTTCAGCTATAATAACTAAAAACAGGGGAAATTATTTTATAAGGAGACCACAAAGATTCCCAGGTGAATCTCTGTGGTCTCCATGTCTCCATGGTTACTCAATACCGGCTACCAGCAACCGGTTGCTTTTCTGATAAACCAACCCACCCCCGGCCCCTCCAGGGAGGGGAGCCGTTTCTTCCAATCTTCACTACATATCTCAAACCTCATTACTTACGACTCTACGCTCATGCCTCACATCTCACTCCTCACATCTCACTCCTCACCTCTCACCTCTCACATCTCAAATCTCACCTCCCTATCGCCTGGCTCTTGCTGTCGCTTTCCACCTGAACCTTGCGGTCGAGTTTCTTCACATTTTTACCCTTATTGAATTTATATGAGTACTGGAACTGAATGAAATTGGCAATATCGATTCCTGTGCTGCTTGTTGAGTTATAAACCGGTGTTTCAGTCTCGGTACGCTGAAAATTAACAGTATGGCTGAAAGGCAGCAGCCAGAAAACGCCAAAGGAATGGCTCTTCAGCTGGTATTGCCCGCCCAGACCATAAAGAGGAAGCGAATAGGTCTTTGACTGTGCATTTATATTCACACCGTTATAGTTCATATAAAGGAAACCGGTGATTTTCTTTTTCTTGTCGAGGTTACCGTAGGCATAGCCTGTTACTGAATATGAGAAGTAATCCCTTGGAGGTATCGAGAATCCAGTTTCAGAATAGCCGTCAAAATGGCCTTTGAAAACCCTTGCATTGATGTTCACATACCAGAGCATCGCATTCACACCGCCTCCCATCTCATAACCTGTCAGCAGGTTATAAGGCTTTGAAAGCGTTGTCCATGATCCGGTTACAGGCGACTGCACCAGGCTGTAACGGTTCCCTGTTTTATCTGAGAAGAACTCATCATAAATATAAGGTGAGAAATAATTACTCCCGAAGTTCCAGGTATATGTAAGCTGCAGCCTGTCGCGATAATCGGGACGCAGATCCGGATTACCCTGTGTAATTGCATAGTCTGAGCCTATCCGCCAGTAAGGATTCATATTATAGATCCCGGGTCTGTTTATCCTTCTGTTGTAAGTAAACTTGAGGTTATGCGAAGCAGAGAACTTATACTGCAGGTTTGCTGACGGAAGTAAACAAGTATAATCAGGTTTTGAAACCGAATCAGCATCAATATGGCTGTTCTCAACCCTCAGCATAGTCTGGAAACCGAATTTTTTCAGGTTCAGGGTTACACCTCCATAAGCTGAATTCCTGAACTCATTATATTCAAAGAGATTATTATCCTCACCCAGGTCGATATTGAAATCGTAAGCCATCTGCTGGTAATAGAACTGGTAGCCAGTCTCAAGTTTTGCATACATACCCAGAGGGTAGACATAATCGAGCTTTGTCATGAAGTAGTTTCTCCTGTTCAGGTTATCCTCAATGCGCGAATAGTTGTCAAGTACGTCATTGCTGTTGTACAGGTAACGCATATTGCTGAAAATATTGTTCTCATCCGACCTGAACATATAATAGTTTGCCTCGGCGGTGAACTCCTCAATCTGTTTGTCAAAAGTTTTTTTATAGAAAAGTGAAAAAGCTGTTTCATTGCTGCGCGATTTCTCATCAACTGATGAAAGAATGCTGTTCAGGGGAACAAGACTCTTGTAAAGTATAGTGCTGTTTGGCAGTTCAACATTCTGGAAAGATGGCTTATAGCTCACATTGAAGCTTATATTGTTCTTATCATTTACATAATAGTCAAAGCCGCTGTTCACCGAAGACTGCCCTACATTTATATCTCCCTTGCCGGTCATGCTTGTAAGGGAATCCAGAGAGGTGAACCTGCTTTCATTCCTGCTGTTTATGTTCAGGTTCTGTACAAAGGAGAAGGCTGTGGTATAGAAAGTAACCTTGCCAACTGAATAGTCAATGCTTCCTGTCACGGCGCTTGTGACCCTGTTAAAAGGTTTCAGGCTTCCTGCAACGTTTCCGTTAATACCGTACCTGGCTTCCTTTTTCAGTATAATATTTATGACACCATCAATATTGCCTTCATACTTACCTGAAGGATTGTTGACAATCTCAATGCTCTGTATATCTGAAGGAAGCAGCCGTGCCAGAAATTCCCTGTCTCGCTGGCGTCCGTCGACCTGGATTATGAAATTACTGCTTCCGTTAAGGGTGATATTATTCTGAAAATCAACATTCACCTGCGGGATCTTCTTAAGGATGTCGTAACCGTTGCTTGCAGTCTTCGATATAACTTCGGGTATTGCATAGGAAGTGCGGTCGACCATCTCCTTACCTTTAAGCCTTTCTCCGACAACAGTCACTTCACCAAGTTCCGTTGATATCTCATTAAGATAAATAGTGTCGAGAGTGATCTCTTTCTGTCCCTCACTCACTGTCACCTGCTTACCTCCGTTCCTGAAGCCTACAAAGCTTGCACGCAGGTAATAGTTCCCCGGCTTGATCCTGTCGAGGCTGTAAGCGCCATCTGTAAGAGTTATGCCGCCGGTTATCATTGATGAATCGGGAAGCTGCAAAAGTGCAACCGATGCAAACTGCACGGGCGATTTATCCTTCCCGTAACATACTTTTCCGTTTATAGTCTGAGCCTGTGATGCCACTGTTATAAGAAGCATCAGTAAGCCTATTATTATTTTCATTTTTCCTTGTAATTCAGATTATTTAACCAGAAAAACCTTTGATTCGCCGTTTATGTCCATTGGAATATCCATGCTGAATCCGGGTCCGCTCACCCCCATGTTCCCCGAGATATGTGTTTTTGCCTCATTTTTTATTGTGAGGCCTGTATTTATGTCAATTAAAACAGCTGATTTGCTCATGCCTTTAAGATTATCATAAGAAACTGAGGCACCAGGAGCCTGAATGGGCCTGGCGCCCGGAGCCGGGTTAATGGCTGATTCCGAGGACACTACAGCCGTTTCTCCCTGGATATCATCGAGCTTGCAGGTCGTTTTTATCTCAAGCGACATACCGCCGGAGGTGGTCAGCTGGTTCATCTGCCATTTTTCGCCTGTGGCAACCTGTTTTGCAGGAAGAGTCCAGGTGAACATTTCTAACATCCTCATCAGGCTTTCGGAGCTGACACTTGAAGCAAGCTGTTTCTTTATGGCATCAGCAGTGGGACCTGTAAGAGTAATTGAACTTGTATCTTTGAGCACCATGTCTGATAACATCTTCTGATTGACAACTTCAAGAGGCTTGCCGCTGTAATCAAGCTTCACGTACAGTGCATTCCGGCTTATCCTGTTCATAATACACGACATTATATCACCAATTTCAGACGATTTCATATCGCCTTCAAGTGTTGAATTTATAATTGTCGCCTTACCCATTGAATTAGTGTTTGTTATAATCGTATCAAAATGAATTTCCGTGACAATGAAATCATTTGTCCTGTCGAGCATCTTAAGCGACATGGCATAAGTAACATCCGTTACAACGTTTTGCTGAATGCCATTCACTGTCTGGGCAACAGTTTGTTCAGTTACTGAACGCATGCGGTAAACTTTGTTTTTTTCCAGGTTTAATTTAAGAACCGGAGCATTTTGTGCTGATAATGAAACACATAATAAAGCTGTCAAAGCTAAAATCAGGATCTTTTTCATTTTTTAGTATTTGGTTTATCATGTAAAATTATACTGAACAGGGAGACTGGTAAACTCCCAATCGACGAATGGTATCTTTTTACCGGCAGATTGCAACTACAGGTTTTCCAATTGTAATAATCATGGTGGAAGGCATTCAATTCAGTTTTTCCTGTCTAACAGACTCCGGATTTCTGAATTTGCTGCATTCAGGAACATTTTACAATTAATGTAACAAACTATTTAAATGGATAGAAACCGTTCCCCCCCACAGGGCATAGCCGTCAACATAAGGGTAGCTTTTTGGCCGGAAAGATTGTTATAAGTTTCCCCTCCTTTTGAAGGAGGGGTGGCCGGGACGATTGATTATATGATATATACAAAGTTATATACCCGGCCG